>JADLGZ010000082.1 GCA_020849075.1 Fimbriimonadaceae bacterium
CTTCGGTTGCCCCTTCGCCCTTTGGGTCAAAGCTGAGCCGTGACTGGGTGTTCGGGATTTTTACAACCGGAGCTTCAGTGAGATAGTTCTCAAATGTGGCGCGCAACGCATCAACGAGGGCCATAGGCCGAGGCGCCATTAGGCTTTGCATTGCCCGATCAAACAGAGCATAGTGCGCGTCTGGCGGGACTGTGGAGGGGATTGCCGCAGCTCCTGCAATGATGCTCCTTCCCTCCGGGACCATTAACATGGGAAAGCGAATTCGGAGGGTGCGAGCCGAGACGTAGGCTACCGGCCCTTCATCGCTGGGAGCATTAATTTCTTTGATTTCGGATTGGATTTGGAGGGCATACCCTCCTCGCTTGGCAAGGAATGCCGCAAAGGGAACGGATGCATTAGGGCCGCTGAATGTCCAAACGCCATCGACATACCCAGGGCCATTCACGGCATCAATCCGTTGTAGTACGGGCGAAGGGCCCGTCCAAAACATGCCATTTGAACGGATCTGACGTACCATTTCGCCTAGAGCAGCTGCGTCAGTTGTTGACCATGCCTTAACGCCTACGGGAAGGGCTAGGCGTATCCATTTTCGGTACGGATCAATCGTAGAAATGGTCCAATCGCCCGACCTGCCTTGGACGATCAAGGATGCGGGCTCATCCAAGAAGGTTAGCAGAATGGGCGGCTGGCTATCCTGAAAGCTGATCGCGATCCATCGCCCCTTGGGGGTTTCGACGCCATCCGCTACGCTTCCCTCTGCCCAAGAGAGCAATGGAGCAGCGAGCGAACGGCACCGGAGCCGAAATCCGCGCTCAAACAATAGCTCTGGGCCGGCGGCAAAGAGGTTAACCCTTAGCCGAGTCGGCGACATTCCACCACCAATCAGCGCAAACGTGGCCTCGTGGGCGCGGATCTCACGAGGTTGGGCGGACGTTAATGGGCTATCAAAAGCTAGGCGATCCGAGGCTGGAAACACCGGCTTCATCCCGTCGTACGTAAAACTCCACCCAGGGATCTTGGGGTTGGAACCAAGTCCAAACCGACCAAAGTCGGCAGCTCTTAACCCGAAGGTTAAAAGCAAGATGCCGATCAGGCTAACGAATCGGAGTCCCCAAGATTTCAAAACCAATACGTTTCCGTTGCTTACTGTAGCTGATCCCCACTTCTCTCAGTCCAAGATTGAATGCCAAGACAGCGCCGTAATCTGAGTATTGGGCACCAAGGAAGGACTCTTGCGTTGCGGTGATACCAATGCGCCAGCGGCGATCAAGCCGATAACTGGCGTCTGCCTGCAGATTGTAGCGATCGCGATCTAAGCTCTTAGAAAGGAATGAGGTGAAGTAGAAATTGCCCGTATCAAATCCCATGTCCATAGAAAGGCGGTGCTTTCCGACGGTCTCAGCAGAAAAGACATCATCGCTGAAGTCATACATGACTTGCACACTCCCCCGTGGGCCAAGGGGCGAAGCTAGGGTTGCCGAAAGACCGGTCGTCAAGCCATTTCTCACGTTGTAACCCCACAGCTGACTCACCCGCCCGCTGGCGTTGAGAGTAGCAGGGCCAATGGTCTGCGTTGCTAGGAGCGCTTGAACGTCAGCTCCATAGGTCCGCGAAAAGAGGCTTGTTGATGCTGTCTCGAAGTTTCGCATGGAGGCCAAAAGGCCAAAGTTCACACTGATGGGTGACTTTCCGAGCCGAATCGGGTTGTGGCGAACCGACAAGGTGTGATCATACGTGGAGTACTCACCCCCCTTTACGGTCCGATACACACTGCCACTATAGGTAGCTCGGTAATCGCTGCCGAGCTTGGAATCGGCACTTGCCGAACCTGATATGGCCCGATTGGCCGGGAAATCAGCTTGCAGGTAGGCACTAGCATTCTTCCAAAGGTTGATTGACTGACGCGCCGTCAGCCCCCAGTCTTGTCGGCCAATTCCCTGGATGGCAAATCGCCCGCGCTGATCACCCTTTAGCGTCCAGTCTCGTTCGAAGTCTAGATACATGCCGCCAGTCGCACCAAAACCTCGTGAATAAAGCGTGCCATATCGAAAGCGCAAGTTCGTCGAATCAGAGGCGCTCAGGTGTAGGTAGTAGGGGAAGTCAACATTGAACGAGTTATCCGATAGTCGCACGAACTCCTCGGTAAGAACCGGGGTAACCGACTGCGTACTCACGCGAAACAGGGGAACGCCCCGCAGTAACTTGGACCCCTGGACGTCCACCGTAGCCGACCTAAACTGCACCTCTTTCGTTGGGTAGATGGATGCTTGCTTCGCATACACGAGGGTGACATCGGAATCAATCGGCGTGAAATCAAATGCGGTTGGCTCAAGAGTTTCGAGCGTTGCCTTGACTTCACCATTGGCGATCTTGACCGGGCCATGCCGCTCGCGTTCTTCGGCGATGATATTGAAGTAGGGGTACTTCGGCACGATCCTCGGCACCTGCACGATGGTCGTCGCTAAACCCACGCCCGTTAGATCGCGGAGATTTAAGTTGACCGCCGTGAACTCATGCTCCTTTTCTCCTAGGATCACTCGGGCGCGTTTCGCAATAACCACATACCCAAGGACATCATATTGAAGATCATCAGCGAATATCTCGAAATTTGGGCCAACAAGATGCACCTTCTTCCCGGGCCCGTCGGCTCTCATCATCCGACGTTCGGGAGAATAGGTGAGCCTATTGCTGGCCACCAATGTGGCAACAAACTGATCGGTCGCAAGTTCGGACTTGGATGCGGCAAACTTGACTTCTATCGTCGCAGTGGCTCGATACGCTAGGACGCTGGCCGTTACCTTGGCAACGCCGGCGATTTGGTCTGCCGTCAGTGTTGTTTGGGCAAATCCGTTCTTCGTCTCTACCAGATTGGGTCGAACCGAACCTAGCGTTGTCTCAAAGAGAACCTGCGTGCCGTCCGGTACGTTCGAGCCATTGCGGTTCCTAACTTGAACGCTAATTGCTACGGTACTCGCGCCGTCGCCAAGGACTGCGTCGGGATACTTCGTCAGTTGGATTGAGGCATTCTGAGCTAAACCAAGACTGCACAGCAAAAAAAAGAACAGCAGTGGCTGGCCCCTACGGAGGCCAGCCACGATTGCTTTACTTAGTTCCTTAGCGAACCACATTAACGGGGACGATCTTTCGCACGACTTCGCCGTTTGACGTTTCGGCTCGGATCTCTACCTGATAGGTACCCGGGGCAACAGCTCGATTTGCGGAGTCACGGAGATTCCACGAGACTTGGTTCTGACCAGCAATATCAGATCGTCCACGGTGGAAGCTATAGACTTCCTTGCCGTTGTTCATGATCTTGATGGTGGTCATCGCCTCGGCGGAGAGGGTGTAGTTGATGACAAC
>JADLGZ010000083.1 GCA_020849075.1 Fimbriimonadaceae bacterium
CAGACCGTGAACATTCGGGGGCTCCTAAGCCGCTCTGTAATGGCGTCCATTGTTCTTTTGGCTGTTGTCTTGGCCGCCGGCATCTGGGCTGTGCGTAACCTTAGACGGGTGGGAGCAATGACACCGCTTGAAGCTCAAGTTATGGAGATGAACACGCCAGCTCCTGAAGGGACACTTCCAGTGGACGCAGCGGAAGTTAGAGAAGAGCCGTTCTCAGCGACGGTGACCTACTCTGGGCAGGTAGTTGGCTTCGTTGAACAGGATGTTGTGCCTCGGGTGACTGGGACCATCGTTTCTATGCCAGTCTACGTAGGAGACAAAGTTAAGAGGGGACAGTTGCTGGCACGCCTTGATACGTCCCAGATCGATCCAGTTGTGGCTGAGAAGTCAGCCGGAGTTTCTAAGGCATCGCAAGGAGTAAAGGTCGCTGACTCGGAGCTTGCACAAGCCTATAGTACGGCAGAGCAAGCCCGGGCTGAAGCAACGATGGCAGGGGCCGAGGTAATTGAAGCAAGGACCATGCTTAAGGCAGCGGAAGCCAGCCGAGTTTCTTCAGAGGCTTACATGGAGGGGATCAATGCCGATCGGCGCTCGGCTCAAGCCATGGTTGATTCTGCTGAGGCTGAAGATAGCTACCAACGCAAGGTCCTTGAGCGAAAGCGGCAGTTGTACGATGCTGGCGCAGTCTCAAAAGATGAGTTGCAACTGGCGCAATCAGTCGCTCAACGAGCCACTTCTACTCTGACTGCAGCTAGGGAAACCCTCCGCAAGATCGAGTCCCAGCAAGCGAGTGCCAAAAGTGATGTCATACGTGCGGCGGCAGAAATCTCCGCGGCTAGCGCTCGCGTGACTCGTGCTCAGGCAAGCTACCGCGCCAAGCTCGCCCAAGTGAAGGCAGCTGAATCGGGGGTTGAAACAGCCAAGGCGAGAATTGGTGAGAGCCAAGCTGACGTAGCGGAAGCGTTCGCCGGGCTTCGGGACGCGAATACACAAAAGTCGTACTCGGAACTGAGAGCAGAGGTAGACGGGGTCGTAACACAGCGACTCGTGAGTGCAGGAGTAGTTGTGACTCCCGGCCAAGCGATATTGAAAGTCGCTCAAGTAGCTCCTGTGCGCATCCAAGCGAATGTTCCTCAAGCGGACCTGCTTAGAATTCAGCTTGGCGCTGAAGCAAAGATCAGTCAATCCATATCCGAAGCCAAACCGCTAGTAGCTAAAGTTACAAGCATTTCTCCTGCCGTAGATTTGGCCTCTAGGATGGGGGTCGTGGAGGCACTCTTTGCTAACCGTAGTAATCAGTTCGTGCCTGGCCAATTTGTTTCAATGGAGATTACAGTCGGTCACCCTGTGACAGCTCTGGTACTTCCGGCTTCGGCCCTAGTATTGGAATCCCGGGGGATGGAGGATATCAACTATGTCTGGGTGATCTCCAGTGGCCCTGCAGGAGCTGCCGTCACCCGACGCGAAGTGCAGGTATCGGCCCGATCCCAGGATAAAGTTGCCATTGCAGGAGGCCTCAAACCTGGAGAGAGGGTGGTTGTTTCACCGTTCGGTTTGAGCGAAGGAATGAGGGTCCATGCGACCTCTGAATCCGTAGGTGCGAAGAGTGGCACTATTGATATCCAAGTTTTGGAGTCGGGCTTCTCGCCGGATACGGTGGTAGCAGCAGCAGGGGAACCGATTAGGCTCAGGTTTACACGCAGAGTAGAGAACACCTGTGCTACTGCAGCGGATTTCGCAAAGCTTGGCCTTCATGTAGAGCTTCCCGTGAACAAGGCGATCACCCTTGATTTGCCGCCACAACCGGCAGGCAAAGAGATTAGCTATGCATGCCCAATGAACATGTTCGTTGGAAAGGTGCTGATTCGGTGAGTAGTCCGAATACCCCGAGAGAGGGGCGTGGGCTCAATGCCCTCCACCTAATTCACAAGTGGTCAATAGAACACGCTTATGCGGTGATTGCATTTTATGTGGCCATGCTAGCACTCGCATGGTTAGCAATCTCGCACATGCCGCGAAGATTTGCCCCCTATGTTGAGAGCCCTATGATCGGGGTTGTGACGATGATGCCGGGCTTGTCGGCGCAGGAAGTGGAGAGCTACATTTCCAAGCCAATCGAAGAGCAACTCATCAATGTGAAGGGTGTTCGCTATGTCCGGTCAACGTCGCAAGATGGGCTGAGCATTGTCGCGCTCGAGTTTCCCTATGGGTCGGACATGCAAGAGGCACAGGTGGACATTCAGGCCCTGATGAACATTGTTCAATCCACCCTGCCGTCAACGGGGGCAAACCTTAAGCCTTCATGGGTAGTTCCTATTGACCCATTGAATCTCCCGGTTCTAACACTTTCCGTAACCGGAGACCCGGCTCTGGGCTGGGATATGCCAAAGGTGCGCGAGTTTGCGGATAACACCATTGTTCGTCGACTGAAGGGTGTGCCCGACGTTTATGCTGTTGTTCCGTTCGGTGGGTATCGACGGCAGGTGCAAGTAATTGTAGATCGCGCTAAGCTTGCCGCTTACCAGCTGTCCATCCTTGACGTTAGGAATGCGATTGATCGAGTAAACCTCAGCTCTTCTGGGGGAACGGTTACCAGCGGTGAGCGGGAAGGCATTGTTCGAGTTGATACGCGAGCTTTAAGTGCCTCAGAAATCATGGCCTACCCGATTACCACTGCGGGAGCACCACCCATCGCGGGCACAGGTCCCAGCGGTGATAGTATGGGGGGAAGTAGTGCGACGGGAGAGACTCTGGCGACCCGAAGCGCGGGAACCCTGTCAAAGCCGCCCCCCCGTGTCATCTATGTCCGTGATGTTGCTCGGGTGGAAGACACATATTGGGAGAAGCGTTCGGGTTATCGCTACTTGGATAACAAGACCGGGGTGTCAAAAGAAGCCATTGAAGTTGGCGTTATCCAGAACCCAGGGGCTAGCTCGGCACAAGTTGTGCCAGCGGTGCTTCAGGTTCTGGAGCAGCTTGAATCCGAAAACCCCGGCCTTAAGTTTGAGCGTTCGTACGACAATGCTCACTTTGTTGACATTCTCTTTGGAAATGTCTGGCATGAACTTGCGGTTGCCGTTGCCCTGACCGCGATCGCACTCGTATTCTTTCTTGGCGAGTGGCGGGGCACCTTAATTGCTCTGATAACATTACCGACCTCTCTCGCGATGGCCGTATTGATGATGGTGCCATTTGGCATGAGTTTCAACAGCGGAACTCTCATCGGGCTCTTGTTGAGTATCGGGCGTCTCGTTGATGACTCGATTATTGATATTCATGCAGTTGAGCGCCACCTTAGAATGGGTAAGACGCCCAAGGAAGCAACGATAGATGGAATCGCCGAAGTACGGCTGGCCGTGATCGCGTCCACGCTCATGATTGTTCTTGCGCTTCTACCACTGGTTTTCTCGGGCGGGATAGTCGGCCTGATGTTTGTTGAATTGGTGTGGCCCTTGATCTTTGGCCTGCTGGCATCCATGCTCGTTTCATTTACTCTGACAGCACTGCTATGCGCAAATCTCTTAAGACCGGAAGCTGTCCGTAATGAAGAACGAAGGCATCCCATACTCGGGCTCCTCTATCGACTGATTGACCCGTTCCAACGATTCTTGGATCGCCTTGATATTGGGTATGAAAGGTTGGTCGCTTGGCTGTTGGAGCATCGATTTGCAAACTTCATTCGAGTACTTGTCACCCTGATCATCGGGTTTACGTTCTACTACTTCCTTGGCTCGGAAATGATGCCCCTTGCTGATACGGGCCAGGCCTCTGGCTTCTTGGAGATGAATCCTGGCTCATCGTACGCGGCGACTGAACGTGCGGTCAAGCAAGTCGAAGATATCATTCGCAAGCATCCCGAAGTTGAAAAGGTCAGCATAGAAATTGGAGCAGAGTCCATGTTTGAAACATGGTCGCCCTTCTTTACGGGGTACCAAATGCCGTCAGTGAGTGGAGCGGCAATGATGATCACCTTGAGCGATAAGGACCGCCGAAAGAAGGACATCTTCAAAGTAATAGACGCGATACAGAAGGAGGCCTTGACCACTATTGCTGGAGTCCGCCGGTTCCAAATCAAGGAAATGGGCTCAGATGTTATGGCGACTTCGGCCGCTCCGATTCACGTGAATATATATGGCCCAGATCTTGCCGTTCTGGATCAACTCGGCGAGCAGGTGCTACAAGTCGGGCAGAAGATGCCTGAGCTGTTCCAACCCTCCAGAACATGGTCCTTGGGCGTTCCAGACAATCGTATTGAGGTTGATTTGCAGAGGGCTCAGGAAGTTGGTCTGGCACCTAGCGACATCGCCCAGCAGGCATATTATGCATTGCGTGGCGGGCTTACCTCGGAGTACTATCGGCTGCCCAACATCCGTCAGAATACGATCCTCGTTCGATACGACAAGGAGCAGAGGTCCAGCCTGCAGGATTTAGAGTCGGTCTACCTAACGAGCCCTGATGGGATGCAGGTCCCCTTGAAGTCGTTGGCCCGAGTTGTTCCGCGATCATCTCCAACGGCTATTGAACATGATGGTCTGAGGAGAGTCATCGGAGTGACGGGATACTATCGTATCGGAGGTCTCCCCAGTATGGACGTCGTCATGAACCTCGTGGCAAATGCCTACGGCGGCAACAAAGAACTAGGGATTGAACCCGTCAACTTTCCCCCAGGTTACGGAATGGAGATGAGGGGCGATATGACCCAAATGATGGACAGCTTCCGGCGGCTGATCCAAGGCCTTGGTCTATCGCTTGCGATGATGTACCTGGTACTGGTGATCCAGTTCCGAGGGTTTCTCCAGCCGCTCCAAATGATCGCTTCGTTACCGCTGGAGCTGGCAGGCGTTTTTGTCGCTCTCTTTATTGCTCATCAGTCGTTCTCGACCGTATCCATTCTGGGCATCATTGTTCTGACCGGTATGGACATTACGACGGCGGTTCTGATGATTGATCTCATCATGAAGTACCGTGATCAAGGCATGCCTCGTGATGTTGCGATCAGACGGGCTTGCCCAGACCGTTTGCGTCCAATCCTGATGACGGCTGGGATCACTCTGCTCGTGATGTTACCAATTGCGATTGCACCCAAGACGGGACTCGATGCTTACCAACCCCTAGCTACGGCAGTCGTTGGGGGCTTGATCGTCGGGACCCTCCTTTCCCTTTTTGATATTCCGATCATGCACACCTACGTCGACGACTTTGTCGTTTGGCTCAACCGAACTTTCTTGCGACGAGATTGGACTTGGCCCGTCACTGAGCCGGGAACCACTTCAGTCCCTGAAGACCTTAAACCAGATAGAAACCCATGAAAGCAAAAACCTTCGCTCAATTAGCCGTCCTAACCTTGGTCGCCTGCACCCTTGCGTCTGGCTTCCAGCAAAGTGTGAGGAAGCCGACTCCTCCAACGCCAGCCCCCATTGTAAAGGGCGTCCAGACCTTGACAATCCTAGTCTCGGCAGGCAAGTATTCACCATCGTATATCTCAGTAAAGAAGGGCGTCCCAGTTTCCTTGATTTTCAAGGGTGGCAAGAACATGGGGTGCGGATCAGTGATTGAGTTCAAGAGCCTCACGCTGAAGCAATCGGTTAAGGAAGGGAAGACCGTAACCTTTAAATTCGTGCCAAAGAAGGCGGGCGAGATCGCTTTTGCCTGCCCGATGAATATGTACCGGGGTAAGGTGATAGTCAAGTAAGGCTTGGCCTAGTACGTGCGATTATGGCTGGTACACCGAAGTGTACGCGCTTAGAACTTTTTTGTCAGGTTTGCCGCGAATCAAGCTCAATCCTCGCAAAGCTGCTATACAATGAGAGAACTATGGCGAGTAATCTCCGCCGGGTGCGAAGGGACTTCGTTGTTCCTGTCGCTGCAGAGCCGAAGCGATTCACACGGATCGATGATCCCGAACTCGCGCTTGAGATCGCTGCCCGTCGTGAGAAGAACAATCTCTCCGCAACACGCTCAGGCTTGCCTGCTGTCGGGTCCAAACTCGTCAACCGATATGGACTAGAGTTCGAAGTTGAGAGCCATGTTCACGTGCCGACGGCTAACTCAGTTCAAAGGTGGCGTGAAGGGGGCCAATCCGATGCCGACCTGTTTCCCAGCATCATTCCTCAGAACCTCAGTGAGAAACTGACGAGTTTTGTGGCGGCAGTGGATCGCTGTTCAACCAAGACGCTGCTGGTGCTTGACACAATGCCGCACGCCCGCAGAGACTCGGGAGTTCCCGACGGCCACTGGGTGGACACGATTGGGAACGGTGGAGCCAACCTGCTCTTCATTGATGCCGCTCAGATTCATGAAACCCACTTCGCGCACGAGATCGGCCACCTTTGGGTCCAGTATGTCGATCAGGCTGAGGATGAGCGAGTGATGGAGGACGTCAGCGATGCTGGCCGGTTGCACCAACTCAGCTTTGTTCAGTCATTCGTCACCGATCTTCGAGTCAATCAGTTGATCGCTGAGAAAGGCTTCGATGTTTCGGTGATAGTCCAGGATCAGGCAGCAAGCATTGCTTCACTCGGCAGGGCGATTGAGGCGGGTTACCGTCCAGAGAACCCGAGGGAGGGCGTGTTCATGGCCTTGGCGCTAGCCGCTCAAATCCTCGAAGACAGAAAGTCAGGCCCAAGTGCGCTTGCCAAACTAGAAGACACCTTAGAAAAGGTCACTCGCCTTGACCCTGACTTGGCGCGCCTGGCAACGGGCTTCGCTGATGCCGTAACTCGGCACGGTTACGACGGAAAGGATCAGATTCGCACCTCAATTGATGAATGTCTGAAACTCGCATTCGAGTACTCGGGCGACGGAATCGACTTGGAGCGAGACCTGGTGATCCCACCAATCCCCGAGCTGGACTTTGACAAGTATCCGCAATGGATTGAGAGAGCGTCACCGCAGATGAAATGTGAGGTGGGCCAAATCATAGCTAGGGAAGATATTCCCGATGGCTCTAGGTGGTCAATCTCGCCAGGACCGCTGAACGCCATCCACCTGACCTTTGAGTTACCCGATGGAACGATTAAAGGTCCTTGGACGCTTGAACACTCACAAGCCTTCGCCACCCGTTTTGACCTCATCCAGCGAATCAACGAAATGAACCGCCAAAACAGAGCGCGACAAATGAAGCAGCAATCACCAAACGGAATGCCGAACTTCCCCGGCCAGCCTCGCCGATTCTACATGGCAGGCACGGCCAGGTTCCTGACCCGTGTGCGAGAAGCCGAATGGCTTGGCGGGGAGCACCCATATGCCTACGCGATGAACAATCCGATGACGTATACCGATCCAAGCGGTTTGCAGGTTGATCCTGTCAAAGGCTATTTTGATAAGCTGTTTCCACCAGGTGAAGGAATTCCAAACTGGATTATCCCTGATGCTCATAGAATTCGATGCGTGAAAGACTGGAACCCGATTTCCTGGGGATATGGCAATTGCTGTGGGGTTTCTCGAAAGTGCAACTCTACTAGCAAAACGTATGATTGCTTGGACGCGGCCTGTAAAGCCCACGACGGATGCTTGGCCACTTGGAAAGAGTACGTTAATCCTGTTCAGCAATATAATTGTAATGCTAAATTCTGCAACGACATAATGTACTGCTACGGCAAAGTGTGCGTCAATTTCCCAATTGATAGAAAACAATGTCAAGCGTTATATGAAGCTGGCACATTTTACTGTGCACTTGTTGGACAAAGCGGCCCCCCTGCCTGGTCACCCGGGGATTGAATGCTGTGCGATATTCCGGTAATCCACCTATCTATCTTTTGCTCAGTGCGCCTATCTCGTTAGCTTTGGCGGCCATGATTGGTGCGGCCTTTAGATTGGATGGTCAGAGCGGTGTTTTTGCGCTACCCTTCATCATAGTTTTTTGGATCGCATCTCCTGTGTCGATTATTTGGACCACAGTAGCTATGCTACGAAAACTTGATACCGCGAGGCAGAATTCAAGTGTGATCATAGCCCTCGCGGCTCTGAATGCCGCGCTATTACTTGCTTGCTTGAAGTTCCTTTAAAGGGTAGAACATCCTTGGTTACTGACAATGCGAGTGAGTGTCGGAGCCACTTCATTACAAGAACTGCGGCAACTCTACTAAGCTCGACGATTTTGTGAGACATGTTCTGTATCTCATCGAAAAGCGGTCGTTCGTGTTCCTGCATTGGCCTTTACGCGCTCGATAAGTTCGAATCCCGGCCGGTTGGTTCAGATTTTGAACCTGAACAAAATCGCCATTTGAACCTAAAGGGTGCTGGTACTCCCGACGGGATTCGAACCCGCGATCTTCGCCGTGAGAGGGCGATGTCCTAAACCGCTAGACGACGGGAGCAGACCGCATGGAGGATACCCCGTTCAGGAAGCGTAAATTGGATTTTTGGACGGACTAACCCTTGCGCTTGAAGGTCAGCGTTTGGCCTTGAATCGCGGCGGTGAACTCATTGTCGTTGGTCCACTTCAATTCAGTGGCGGGTTGAGTGTTTGCCTCATCCATCATCTTCTTGCGTGCTTCGGGCGTATTTTGTTGGTCAAACATCGGCTTGTATGCGGCGGGAATATCAGTTGCCTTGACATCGTAGGACTCCAACGTCACCTTAAGTTTTTCACCCTCGCGCTTCCATTTCCCAGCTTGCGTTGTGGTTAGCTTGCCTGCCTTACCCGGCAGGGTCATCGTCACAACGCCCGAATAGGTCCCGTCGGCATTATAGGTGGACTCCGCATTGAGCTTAGCTCCGCCTAAATCGCCATCTGAGATCCATGTTCCCACCAAGGGATCGCCCTTTTGACCGCACCCGACAAGAACGAGACCCAAGAGACCAGCAAGCGCAAACTGTCGCATGGGGAGACTATACACTAGGGACGCCACATCGGTTTGTAGCCCCAGTCCCGATTGAGCTGTACTTGGTCTACGCTATGAGGGCCGTTCTCGGACACCCCTGGCCCCGCGACACTCTTGGCTGGCCCATTCATTTCGATCACTTCAATAAAGGTTCCGCGATTGCCGTACGGAATTATCGAACCATCCGGCGCTCGAATGCCGCCTGGGTTGTAGCTCCATCTGCTTGGCGGCCCCTTCTGCTGAATTAGGATCCGAGTGGCCTTCTCAAACGCGCTCGCGACGACCTCCTCCGGAGAGCGCTTTCCGAGGTAGTTCAATCGTGTGCGCCGATTGATGGCTCGGTCAAGGGGCGAGGTCTGAATGATGAGGTTCATGTTTTGTGGGGACATGAATGTCCCCAGCAGTGGCGTAAAGACTTCTTGCTTGAGCTGGCTGATAAGCGCGGCATAGATAACGGCCGCCTTTGACCCAGCGGTGTTCCATCCATCATAGCTAAGCAGGAGACTTGCCGCCTGTCGTGTATCGCCTTGGTAGCTGGACGGCTTCACACCTCGGCGAATGAAAGGCATGAAACTAGTCCACGAGCCCTCATCTCGCTGGGAAATCTTGGTCGCCGCGTTCTCAAGGTCGCCCACGGTTAGCTTGCCCGGTGGTAGGGACTGCCGCAGGGCGGCGACTCGAAAATGCTTGCCCCAGACCGGAGTATCCCAGTTAGGCCACCATGCCACGGGCTTGTTGTTCCAATTGGTCAGGAGGCCGCCCTTCGGATTCAAGACCATCGGGTTAATAGACTGGCTGTATGGTTGCCATGTAGCTTCGGCGGGGACTGGAAAGCGGCTATCGTACCCTGGTGCTCGTTTGTAGAAAGTGCCGCAATACTTCCAACCAATGTTGCCCATCGAATCTGCAACAAAGAAATTGAAACTGAGAGGGACATCCATGGCTTTGAGCGCAGTCCGTGCCGAGGCCAACGTCGGCAGCTTCCAAACGGCTCGGAAACCTAGCACTTCTTTCTTCCAGAGGGCCGAGCGCTGAACGTAAACCGCGTTGCCAATCTTTGAATCAAGTACGACAGGCCCGACAGCGGTCCGAGTTCTCGTCAAGTGAACCGGTTCATCGCCCTTGACCTCGATCGTGCCTAGCTCTGTAACAAACCTTGAATCATGCTGGGAAGACGATTTTTGGTAGTACACGATATCTGTCATGTCAGCCACTCCACTGGTCAGGGTCCATGCAATGGATTTCCCCTTACCGATAAGCACGCCAGGGATACCTGGAACGTCCATGCCGGTAACAGCTAGGCCGGGTGCCCGCAAGGACACCTCATGCACAACACTTGGGATGGTGTGCCCCATTTGGGGACCGCCGAGAAGTAGGGCATTGAGCGTCGCGCTTCGGCTCTTCGAGACGAGCATTGCGTAACTGCCCGTCTTGAACGTAACCCCGTGTGCTTCAGCGACGAGGCGGCTATCCTCGGCACCTGCGAGCCGAACGGCGGGTAAGAGCTCAAATAGGTTACTACTAGGAATTGCTTTAAGTTGGGTTGCTGTTTGCGAACGTGTTGCCGGACTGTCCGAAAATCCCGCCAGCCTTGGCACGTCGGCAGTCACCGGCGATTCGGGATCGTTAAACCAAGCGAGGTCGTCCACAGCATCGAGGTATTTCTCACCTACAGGTTGCCCTTTCAAGTAGTAGGTCAGGAGCAGATTTCGAAGCTCGCCCTCGCCTCCATTACCGAACAGGCGGGCCATGCGAACACAGATTGCGGCGGAATCTAACTCGGTCCAAGGGCCTGGTAGGAAACCATTCTTCGAATATTCAGGAGGAAGGGAATGATCAGCTTTCCGCTCTGAAATACTTCGATTAATGCCCTTAGCATAAGCGGCGAAGACTGAACGATCTTGCCCGAGTTGGCCGAGCATCGCTTCTAATTCTTGATCTGAATAGCCGAGCTTGAAGGTCGCCGAATCGCTGGCTATGTAATCCTTGCCAAAGGTCTCTGACATGTTGCCGCGGGCGATGCGGCGGCTTAGTTCCAGCTGCCATAAGCGATCCTGAGCAACAGCATAACCCATACCCTCATAGGCGAGAAGTGGCGTAGTGGCGGTGATCTGTGGAACACCATAGGAGTCCCGTTGTAGGGAAAACGGATGTGAGACGAGAATGGCGGCAAGCCAAAGGGCCATACCGCTCTTTTACCCAAGATTAATTGGCTCTATCAGGCCGTGGAACCTACCGCAAGATCCTGCGGTGATTACCGGACAGAGACTTTGGGACGGCCACCCGGTACACGACGTACCCAATGCCAGCCAAAACAAGTAGCGGCATCAGCCGAGATAGGATCCCGGTAAGGAAGTTGAAGGCCATGAGGCCCAAGATAACCAACACTATTACGGTGGCCACTGTGCTAAGCAGACTTTTTCGCATCGCTACACGCCTTTCTTTCATACGTCGGTACCAAACCGACCTTTCCACAAAGAATACACGCAAAACTCGTGCGACTCATCGGACACGGGTCCTTTTTGGTACCTTATGGGGGTGGCGCTCCCCGTCATCCGATCAGCTCCAACCTCTCCTTTGGACCCCCTTACGCTCAAAATCAACCCTGAATTGGTTGAGCGACACCTCGTGCGCTTCCTTCAGGACGAGGTCATTCGGCAGAGGAAAATGAACCGAGTAGTCCTAGGACTTTCAGGCGGATTGGACAGTGCCGTTGTCGCAGCCCTTGCAGCTAAGGCCTTTGGATCCGAGAACGTCTATGCCTTTCTGATGCCCTACAAGGTAAGTTCGCCCTCCAGTCTGGCTGATGCGGACCTTGTTGCGCAGTCGTTAGGCATTAATGCGTCTGTGATTGATATATCAGCCATGGTGGACGGATACGCTGGGCGCTATGAGGAAGGCATTAGCCCAGCCCGTCTCGGCAACATTTGCTCGCGATGCCGCACCGTTGTACTCTTTGATCAGAGCATGGAAGTGGGTGGTATCCCGCTCGGTACCGGCAACAAGAGCGAACGACTCTTGGGTTACTTCACGTGGCATGGCGATGACGCGCCGCCAATGAATCCCTTAGGTGACTTGTTTAAGACCCAGGTCTACGAATTGGCTCGACATCTTAGAGTGCCCGCGGTGATCATCAACAAGCCTCCTTCGGCAGACCTTATTCCTGGGCAGACGGATGAGGGGGACTATGGCCTTGGCTATGCTGAAGTAGACGTCATTCTCAATGCCTTGGTCCATGGTTATACAAGGTCGCACTTACTTGACCTTGGATTAGAGGAATCTAAGCTCGACCTCGTTAATCGTAGGCTACAGAGTACGCACTGGAAACGTCGCCCGGCAACCGTTGCGATGCTCACCGATACGGCGATCGGAGAATCTTATTTACGTCCAGTAGACTATCGCTAGCATTCTTGCCCGGTGCTTGACCATTTTGCGGCTCAGAGTTTGATGAAGTCCGCCACCTCGGCAAAGGTTTTGAGTGATGCCACGTCTTGGTCAGTGGGCCTCTGTGGTCGGTCTCGTTCTGCGCTAACGACGCAGAAGATTCCCAGTGTTTCGCCAGGCAGGGGTTGAAACTGGTGCCAAGTCATAGGGGGCACTTGAACTAAGTCGTTCGGCCCAATCTGCGAGACTCGATCACCGACAAGGACCTGACCCTTGCCTCGTGACACCATGACAAGATGGGCGTGCTCATGTCTTTCGAGCGTGCTGTGCCCTCCCGGACCAATTTCAAAGTAGCGTAGCTCAATGGGTAAGTCATGATCTCCCGCAAAGAGGGTTTGGCGCGTGATTGTCTTGAAGTGCGTACCCGACTCTTTGTAGGGAAAGACTTCAATACCGTCCCACCGGTGCGGATCGGTCTGGCGCGTGATCATTTCCCAAGAAGGTTACGGATTGCGGGGATCGCTTCGAATAGGTCAGCCACGAGTCCCAAATCAGCTACTTCGAAGATAGGCGCGTCTGGATCCTTGTTGATCGCAACGATGCACTTACTGTCCTTGATGCCCGCCATGTGCTGAGTAGAACCACTGATACCAGCCGCGATGTAAAGGTCCGGAGCAACGATCTTTCCGGTCTGTCCGACCTGCAGTTCGTTGGGCGCAATGCCGCTGTCAACCGCTGCGCGAGTAGCTCCAGCCGCCCCACCGAGGGTGTCTGCTAGACCACCGATAACGGATTCAAAAGTCTCCCGATCTTTTAGAGGCCGTCCTCCGGAGACGACTACAGAAGCTTGCGTGAGGTCCGGTCGCCCCCCACTCTTGTGGGCGGCTTGCGTGACCCGAACCTTGCTCGGCGAAATGGAAAAACTCTCAACCTCGCTGGCCCTTTCCGGGGGTCTCTTTGTAAAGCCGGCCGGACGGAAGGTCAACACGATCGGTGCACCGCTTGCTTCGACTGTCTCGACGAGGGTTCCGGCTACAATGGGGCGCTTAAAGGTTGATGGTGAATCAGCGGAGACAACGTCTGTGACCATGGCGCAGTCCAGTACACCGGCGAGTCGAGCCATAACATCCTTGCTGGCCATTGAACTGACCGCCACAATATGGCTTGCTCCTTGAACGACCCCCTCAAGGGATGATACGAGGCCATCCGCGGGAGGGATGTCTTCGAGACCTGCGGACAAGATTTGCTGAGCTCCGCAACTGGTATTTGGATCGCCTGTGATTTGAACTAGCCGGAATGGCATCCCGAGCGCCGCAGCAAAGGCCTGGATCCCGGTCGCATCCGCGGGTGTGAAAGCAATGCCGACAATGCTCATGCGGGCAGAACACCTCGGCTTTTGAGCTCGCTAACCAATTCCTCTACGCTTGCCACTTTGCGCCCAGGGGGCCTGGCACCGGGGCTCTCGATCTTTACCGTTCGGGTAACCGGAGCAGGAGTTGCAGAAGGTGGGATCCGATCAAGGGGTTTGCTCCGAGCTTTAATAATCCCTGGGAGTGCGACAAAGCGCGGCTCGTTGAGGCGAAGATCCGTAGTGATAACGCAGGGCATCGGGATCTCAACGGACTCAACTCCTAGGTCTGTCTCTCGATTGACAGTCAAAGCCTGACCGTTGATAGAGATTGCGGATGCAAAACAAGCTTGTGGCCAGCCCAACTTTGCCGCAAGCATCTGCGCAACTTGATTGCAATCGTAGTCGGTTGCTTGTTTGCCCATGAGCACGAAACTGGGTTGCTCGGTGTCCACGATGGCCTTAAGTTCCTTGGCTATTCCAAGAGAATCGAACAAATGGGTCGTCTCAACAAGGATGGCGCGGTCGGCACCCATTGCCAGAGCCTTTCGAAGTTGCTCTTCACAGTCACCGCTTCCGATACTCACAACGACGATTTCAATATCTGGGTTCTTTTCTCGTAGTCGAACAGCTTCTTCAACAGCAATCTCATCAAAGGGATTGATTTCGAACTTTATGCCAGTCGTATCAATGCCACTACCGTCAGGAAGCGGACGGACCTTGGAGAAGGGGTCAACAACCCGTTTGACGGGAATTAGTATCCTCATTCAGGTTCAAATTGTACTTCAATCAGCCCTTCATCTGCCGTACCAAGAGGACTATGCTCTGGCAACTATGCAAAGTACCCACTCGGACCATAGTTCAAAATGGGTCTAAAGTCCTGCCGCTGAGAACACCGGCATGGTTGTTGCTGTCTAGAAATTCACGAGGCGCACGAAGAGGCGCCTAAACGAAAAACCGTAGAGACGATCAATTGCAGACCGTCCGAAGTAGCCAACTCCTCACCCCGCTCAGAAGCGGGGTTTTTTTTGCCTTCGGCGTGGCTAATTCTTTAGTGGCTTGCCCGTGTCAAGCATATGGCGTATGCGAGCGACGCTCAAGCCCTCGCGCATGAGCTCAATAAAGACTTCACGCTCAACCCGGAGCGCTTCTTCAAAGTCGGAGGGCTTTCGAAAGACCTCTTTAAGCTGTTGCCCAATGCACACGTCATGCTCGGTCAAATCGCCCTTCGATAATCCTTCGGACAGGGCGCGATCAATCATGCCCGCAAGGGGGCCTTCCATCAACTTCCAATGGGGCAAGGACCGGGGCTCCGCTTGTAAGGCGAGGGCCCTCGCGTCAGTAATCAAGCGATCTGGATGACTAACGATCACATCCTTACTCCGCAGGTAGCCAAGGGCCACTGCTTCACCCGCGCTTGTCGATACTTGACCACGCGTCAGGAGGAGGACCGCTGCGACCAAATCCTGCAACGTTGTCTGGAACTTCAGCCGAATTCGACAGGTGCCCGCTCCCCCCGGGATCAAGCCAACACGAGACTCGGGCAAGCCAATATTGGCTTCTGGATGAGCCGAGATTGCGGAACATGCGGTTGCAAGTTCGTATCCGGCCCCGAGGCAGTGTCCATGAACCGCGGCAATGATCTTCTTTTGATTCAATAGGACCGAAAGCTGTTGCAGAGCGGCGAGGCTGGCGTCAATGGCTAGCCAGTCGCCCTTCTCCTGAGCGTCTAGGAAGAACTTAAGGTCAAAGCCAGCGGAGAAGGATCGTGCTTCGGAGCAGAGAACCATGGGTTGGTCATGAGCCTGAAGCCATTCCGTCAAGCTCGCCACTAGCTCTGGCCCGACAACTCCCATCTTCGTCGTGATTGCCACGCCAGCCACGCCATCGCCAAGGTCGCGCACGTTGAACCCTTGGCGTTCCTCCTTGATTGGGTACTCCGTAATTGCACGGAACTCGGGCTCCTTTGGTCGGGCAACATACTTGCCCTTTTCGTTGAGTACTTTGTCGTCCTTGTAGTATTTTTCAGGCTTTAACCCTAGGACTTCGGCACCGATTTCATCAATCATCGCAAACGGGCCCTTTTCCCAACCAAAGCCCCACATCATCACGCGATCAAAGTCAAGGGCGCTATGGCTAACTTCGTCCTTAAGGTATTGAGCATAAGCCAGAACAGGGATGAGATGTTCCCTCAGAAACTCCCCAGCTTCATCCTTAGCGGCCAAGACCGACCGAACTCGCTCGCCGAGAGGCTTCTTTGCAACGGCACCGATGGAGGCAAAGTTGACCTCCTGGACATTTCGATAGGCTTGGGTCTTGAGATCAAAGGCCAATAGCTCCTTACCTTCCTTGCGATAGTAGCCCTGCCCGCTCTTTTGGCCGATCCAGCCTCGCTCCATTAGGGCGTTCATTGAGGCGGGATGCTTGAGAGTTGCCAACTGCGGATCATCAGTGCATCTTTCCGCCATGATGCCGGCAATGAAGGACATGACGTCGAGGCCAACGATGTCATTCAACCGAAAGGCCGCACTGCGAGGGCGCCCTAGGAAAGGGCCGCACACGGCGTCCACTTGCTCAACCGAGAGGTTTAGTTTTTCTGCCGTATGAACGGCGTGGAACATGGCCCACATCCCAAAGCGATTCGCAATGAAGCCAGGAGTATCCTTTGCTAGGATAACTCGGCGTCCGACTTGTTCTTCAAGAAACCGCGTGATGCGGGAGATTTCATTCGCTTCGGTTTCCTCAGTGGGTATGAGTTCAAGGAGCTTCAGATATCGTGGTGGATTGAAAAAGTGGGTTCCGACCAGGCGCTTCCTGATGCTTTCCGGAAGCCCTTCCGCCAGCAAAGATAGAGGGAGGGATGACGTGTTGCTACTGATGAAAGCATCATTTTTAAGGTGCGGGACGAGGCGAGCGAAAAGATCGCGCTTAGCATCTAAGTTCTCAACGATGGCCTCACATACCCAGTCAGCTTCGGCGACCAAGTTGAGATCTTCTTCAATTCCCCCAACGCGAATCCTAGCAAGAGCCTCCGCGTTGTAGAAGTGGGGTGGGCGAACCTTCTTGGACCTTTCGAAAGCAGCTCCTGCCGATTCACGGCTCATGTCAAGTAGGGTGACCTGAAGCCCCAGGTTGGCGAGGTGGGCGGCGATACCCGCACCCATGGTTCCGGCGCCAATGACACATGCATTCATCCGGCTGAGGATACCGGAGTGAGGCTAGATCACGGTTGGAACGGTCCCTCGATGCTTGGTGCCCAGGAGAGGACTCGAACCTCCACTTCCTTGCGAAAACTAGTACCTGAAACTAGCGCGTCTACCAATTCCGCCACCTGGGCAATGTGGGAACGGAAAATGTACCCCAAAAACCCTAATTCTGCGAAGGAAATCCGCCGACACTATGTCCAGAGGAGTCCGAATGCGACCCTGTTAAACAGAGAGAAGAAACTTTTGACGGGGTCATGGCAAGGAACACGGTTGGGTCTTCGAACATGCTGAGCGGCGAGCTTTTTGTCGAAGAAGGGTTGATCACACAGGAGCAACTCGAGCAGGCTCGTGCCAAACAGCAGGAAGTCGGCGGTACTGAAGCAATCTCTTCAATCCTGATCCAGTTGGGCATGATTGATGAACGAGACAAGGTACGTGCGACTGGCAAGATGTGGGGTGTTCCATTTGTTGACGCTTCTTCTGTCGAGCCGCCAGATGAGGCCCTTGAGAGCCTTGAAGGAAAGCTGGCAAAGCGCTTTGGTGTCCTCCCATTAGAACGACTTGATGACAAATTGACGGTGGCGATGTCGAAGCCTCTCGACATCTTTCTCATTGATGAGATCAGACTCGCCACCGGGCTAGAAATCGAACCGATGATTGGTGTTGAGAAGGATATTCTCGACGCGATCGTTAGACATTACAATTTAGAGTCCAATGTGGTCGAAGCCCTGAGCGGTGCATTGCGCGACTTCCAACTGGATCAGGAGTCGGGTGGCCATGTTGATATCGGCAGCGACGATGATGAGGACGGAGATGGCGAGATTGGCGACGATGATGCGCCCATTGTCCGTCTTGCAAGCCTAATCATCAATCAGGCGGTGACCGACCGAGCCAGTGACATTCACTGCGAGCCCAGGAAGGATGGAATGGTTGTTCGCTACCGCATTGACGGGGTGCTCATGGAGACCATGCGACTACCCCGCAAAGTGGTCGCGCCCCTCACAAACCGCATGAAGATCATGTCCAATATGGACATTGCGGAGAAAAGAGCGCCCCAAGACAACCGTATCAGTGCGGTTATAAGCGGTAAGCCTTACGACTTCCGTGTCAGCACATTGCCGACGGTTTACGGCGAAAAGGTCGTAATGCGTGTGCTGGATAAGAGCGGAATCAATGTCGGCTTGGAGCGATTGGGCTTTCTTCCGGACAACTTAGCCAAGGTTCAGGATATGGCCGCTCGCAGCTACGGGATCATCTTGGTGACCGGGCCAACGGGATCAGGAAAGTCCACTACGCTGTATTCGATTTTAAACCAGATCAGTGACGGTCAGAACAACATTATCACGATTGAAGACCCCGTTGAATATGAACTTGACGGCATAAACCAGTGCGGTGTCAACAACAAGGCGGGCATGACTTTTGCCGCTGGACTTCGCGCCATGTTACGCCAAGATCCGGACGTGATCATGATCGGTGAAATGCGTGACAACGAGACCGCTACGATCGCTATGGAAGCTGCCTTAACCGGTCACTTGGTGTTGAGCACCCTACATACAAACGATGCTCCCAGTGCGGCCACTCGCCTCATTGATATGGAGGTCGAGCCCTTCTTGATATCCAGTTCCATCATCGGTGTCATGGCTCAGCGCTTGGTACGTCAGATATGCCCGCACTGCAAGGAGCCGGAGACCATTCACCGTGACCAACTGATCCGATATGGATTCCCAATAAACCCGAACTTCGCCGAAGAAACGGGTGGGTCCCTCACGGTATTCAAGGGTGCTGGATGTGAGAAGTGCAAGCAGACTGGATACAAGGGGCGAACCGGTATCCATGAGTTGATGATGCTCAATGACGCGATTCGGGACGAAATCCTGAAGAAGTCAGCGAGTCACCAGATCCGCCAGTTGGCAGTTGAGGGCGGGATGAAAACCCTGCAAATGGATGCGCTAATGAAGATTTTGATGGGAGTAACGACGATAGACGAGGTCTTGAGAGTTGTCTACGCCTAGCCGATAAATGAGGGAAGGGAAGCCTATGGGCACAAAACTGGAAACTGAAAAGCAAAAGAGTCTGGAAGACATCCTCTCAAAAGTGAGGGAGATTGCGGTGTTGCCCCAGGTTGTTCACCAATTGATGGAGATCACTGAGTCATCCGATGGCTCACCGGCTGACATCGAGAAAGCGGTCGGGATTGATCCTGGCTTTACGGCAAAGCTCCTGACGATTGCCAACTCGGCTCAATTTGCCTTGCCACGAAAGGTCGTCTCACTACGCGAAGCGTGTCTAATGCTTGGCTTCAAGCAAATCCGAGCGGTCGCTCTTTCGGCTGGAGTCTTCGACCTATTCGTTGGGAAGAACGATCGAGAATCGGTTCGCCGACGTGACTGGTGGAGATTCAGTGTGGACGCCGCAGCGCTGGCCCGGCAGATTGCATCGCAGTGCGGTGTAGTCCCGTCCGAAGCCTACACTGCGGGACTCCTACACTATGTCGGGAAGACACTCATTGACCAAAGTGACCCGTCCGCCTACGATAAGGTGATGCACGTGGTGGAGAAAGG
>JADLGZ010000084.1 GCA_020849075.1 Fimbriimonadaceae bacterium
CCCCATGATTCTGGAGCAGGAACGTTTTGTGTAGCGCCAGATAGGGCCGAATGGCGTCGCGCATGGCTGGGGTGCCGGGCATGGCAAAGGGAACTAATGCAACGCGCCCGAGAAACACAGCCGCTTCTGGGAGCATATTGTCCGGAACCGTTTCTCCAGCGAGGGCAAATGCGGTGGCGTAGGGAGGATGGGCATGGATCACGGCTTGGCAGTCCGGACGGCTGGCATAGCATTCCAAATGGAGTTGGATCTCGCTGCTGGGTTGCCCGTCATCTAGGGATTTGCCTTCGAGGTCGGTCAAGACCAAATCGGACGGGGTTAGATCACCCTTACTCTTGCCTGTGGGGGTGCACAATAGGGTTCCTTCATCAATCCGGCACGAAAGGTTGCCCTCAACTGCCCCAACATGCCGGCACTCCCACAGGAGTCGCCCGATTCGGCAGATTTCGTCGCGGGCTACAGCTTGATTCACGGGTTCATTCTGTCATAATCAGGGGATGAAACCGGGCCGAGTGGTGAACTGGGATAAAGTCGGCGGTGCTGCTAGCACTCTTTGCGGCATTCACTGTGTACTGACCGGCTTGGCCATGGGCCTGATTTCGGCCTATGGCCTTGAGTTCATCGCTTCTGACGCCCTGGAAGTCGCCTTCTTTGCCGTGGCTATTGTGGCTGGTCTCTTTGCCGTTCGAACCGGGCTCCGCAAGCATGGCGATTGGCGCTTGGCCATCTTGTTTGGGCTTGGGATGGTCGCCTTGATAGGAAGGCACGTACTCTTCGGTCATCCGCACAGCCATGCCGGGGATGGACTTGAAGAAGTACCCATCGCCGCAACATGGCTGTCAATTTTCGGGGCGGCACTACTCATCGTTTTCCACGTGGTCAACGCCATTCGCTCGCACAAAGGCTGCCGCTGCTGTGGCCGCTAGGGCTAGTTCTCGACGTCGCCGAAATGGGCAATAGCTATGTCAATATCGGTAGCGTCAACCTCGGTTGACCCATCAAGATCGGCTGGCCTAAAGTAGGGGCCACCCCCCGTATTCTCGCCAAAGTGAGCAATGACTTCATCAATGTCGGCGGCGTCGACTTCGTTGCTGGCATCCACGTCGCCGTTTTGCAAAATAACGGGGGTTGCCGTGTTGACGCCATCAACTAGGTTGTACCAACCAGAGTTATGAGCTACCCAAGTCAGGCCCCGAATCCGCAGCCAGTGCCAGCCCGTCAGGGCGGTTGAAAATGAAAAATCGCCATTGGCCGTTAAGGGCACGTTGGGAATCACGTCCATCACACCTAAGTTGTTCTTGAGTTCGATGGTGACGACTTCATTTGCCATCGAGGCAACATAGTCGGTGAGCGTTACGCGGCCATTGATCACCACTGGTGAGGGGAGCATCTGGAGGTCGTAGTCAGCGTGGGCCACGCGGTGGTCATTAAAGGCATTTGCTCCACTCGATGAGGTCACCTTGAATTGACCAATGGGCATGGTGCCCGCCCAGTTGAAGGAGCCAACTGATCCAGGTAGGAAAAGGGTTGTTTGAAAGATGGTCCAAGCAAAGCCATCCCACCGACGAACCGTGACTTCAGAAAAGCCGCCGCCCACCTGCGAGGCTAGGCCGACCATGGAATATCGTCGGGGTCGGGCTAGTGAAAAAATCATTTCAGACATGTTGCCCGGATTGTTCGAGAACATTAATGCCGATCCCGCCCCCGACGCCACCCCCTCGCAGTCTGTATCGTGGACAGACGTGATCCCAGTAAATGTGGGCAATGAGCCAGTAACCGTTGTGGTGAAGTTGATATCAACGTCAACGGCGGCTGTATAGGGGTTGGGCATCGAACCGCTTGTGCTATCCGTGAACGTAAGCCCGTGGCTACTGCTCGGCTCAATATCACTTCGCTCCCAGAGATCGTCCCCGGTATTGGAGTCCCCACCTGCGCCAAAGACATAGTTGTGGTTTAGCTTTGTGTATCGTGAGGTGAGAACCTGAGCGGAGGCGGAGTTCACGACCATTCCCAAGCCAACAAAAACTAGTAGTGATCCTGAAATCGAAAGTTTCCTTGCAAACATGGAGGAAAGTATAAGGGATATTGCGCCAAATGGTGCGCTTTTCCTTCGACAATGATGATGTGTCCTGAAATGCCAACCGAAGATATAATGCGAGTGATGACAATTGTTTCGACCATCCGTCGAGGTGGACAGCGATAAAGCCAGGCTACCGTAGGTATCAACCACGGGACGAAGGTCCCCCCGTGAACGAGCGAGTGCTGCGATTCCGCGAAGTTCGCGTAATCGGTTCAGCCGGCGAGGCGCTCGGAATCATGCAAAGCCGTCAAGCGCTTGCCGAAGCAAAAGAACTCGGGCTCGACCTGCTCATGGTGGCCCCCAATGCGGTTCCACCGGTTTGCCGTATTGTGGATTACGGCAAGTACAAGTACGAGACCGAAAAGCGCGACAAGGAAGGGAAGCGCAAAGTTCAGGACGTTAAGGGTATAAAGTTACGTCCGCATACGGGAGAAAACGATCTCAACACGCTCCTGCGCAGGGCCCGCAAGTTCCTTGAAGAAGGTGACAAAGTGCGAGCTGTCTGCCAGTTCCGAGCCCGAGAGATTGCTCATCCCGAGATGGGATTTAAGCAAATGGCGAAGATTGCCGAAGCGCTCGCAGACCTTGCGATCGTCGAGAAGCAAGCTTCGCTGGATGGGCGGCAAATGGTGATGGTCATGATTCCAAAGCCAAAGGCCAAGCCCAACGAAGGTAAGAAAAAAGATGCCGAAGATCAAAACGCACAAGACGGCAGCGAAGCGGTTCAAGATTACGGGAACGGGGAAAATCACCCGGCGCAAGAGCGCGAACAATCACATGTTCTTCCACAAGAGCAAGAGCCAGCGACGTAGGCTGGAAGGCGAGCCCGAACTCTTTAAGGGTGAAAAGCCGCGAATCC
>JADLGZ010000085.1 GCA_020849075.1 Fimbriimonadaceae bacterium
AAAGATTCCCCTCCGGGGCCAATTTCTTTCTACATTGCAAGCGGTGGTCTTGACGTCGGCAGCAGAAGGACTGGCACGTCCCGAACGGGTCGGTTGGGTCGCCCTGATTGCCGCAGGACTAAAAGCATTGAGCCCGGCCGGTAGTCGCTTGAGGCCCATGCTGGCAATCTCGGTACAGGGCACCCTGTTCTCATGTGCCGTTAGGGTCTTCGGTTTCAATCGGCTGTCCGCCTTTATTGGAGGTTGCCTAGTCGGTGCATGGGCGGCCAGCCAGGGTGTCCTCCTCCAATGGCTCCTTGTCGGTGGCGACCTCTTCAAGGCTTACGATACGGTTGTTCATTGGATTGCGAACAAGCTCGGAGTTTCTACCCCGGCGTTGCCAATTGTGCTTGGGTTCCTCATCGCTGCTTCATCTCTGATGACGGGCGGAGTCACCCTCGCCTTCTGGAATCGAAGGCATAAAGGGCTTGAGCGACTTCGCACCATGAAGCAGCGTACCGCGGAACCTCAGCGGCACCCCCATCACCCAATTTGGAGCACCGTCCGCGAAATTGCGCACCCCGCGTTCTGGCTACCCATCGGCTTCATCATCGGGGTCTTGCTTGCGACAGGGTCTCCGATGGAGTCCGCCTTAATGATTGGGCTACGAGCGATGGCCGTTGGACTCGTACTGTTCGGCGTCGTACGCCTAATCCGGGTTGAAGCTATCGCGAGCTCGTTGCAGAAGCGCGGACTACTCGGGCCAGCCATTGCCATGAATCGCGTGTTCAAACGCAGATCCTAACTCGGATTTTGGGCTTTCTCAATACGCACGCAGGCCCGCTTGAATTCAGGGATCTTGCTCACCGGGTCCAATGCCCTGATCGTAAGGTTGTTCGCTGACTTCTTGCCGGCCCAGTGGTACGGGATGAACACCGTATCCGGCCTAATGGTAGTGACCACCTTGGCCCGGAGGATGACCGAGCCCCGGCGGCTCTCGACTTTCATCCATTCCTTATCTTCAATTCCATGTTTCTCGGCCAAAGTTGGATGTATCTCTACATAAGGCTCAGGGCAGAGATCAACAAGTCCGCCTATCCGCCTAGTTTGGGTGCCACTCAAGTACTGGGAAACAACTCGGCCAGTCGTGAGGATAACAGGGTATTCATCGTCGGGCTCCTCGGCTGATGGGCGATGCGGAGTCGGATAGAAATGAGCCTTTCCATCGGGGGTTTTGAATCTAAGATCTTCAAAGAGTCGAGGTGTACCTGGATGCCCAATCTCGGGGCAAGGCCAGAATACGCCAAACTCCTTCTCTATTCGCTCATAGGTGATCCCATAGTAGTCCGCTGTTCCCCCCTTACTCGCGACACGCAGCTCATTGAAAATCGCCTCCGAGTCGGCAAACTCGAAATACTGCCCGCGCCCAAGTCGCTTTGCCAACTCCAGAAGAATTTCGGTATCCGCCTTGGCCCGGCCGGGAGGATTCACAGCCTTACGGATACGGATAACGCGCCCTTCGCCGCTCGTTGAGGTCCCCTCTTCTTCTTCATGCAGAGACCCAGCCAGTACGATATCCGCATGGTAAGCGGTCTCACTCAGAAAGAAGTCAATCGCCGTGTAGTGCTCCAACTTGCTCAGGGCCTGACGCGTGAAGTTGGAGTCAGGGAGCGAGATAACGGGGTTAAAGCAGATTGAGACGAGGGCCTTGATCTCACCTGCGTCAATCATGTTCATGATTTCTTGAGCCGTGTGCCCTTTCCCCGGAAGCTCGGCCTCCGGGATTCCCCACACCTCTGAAATGTACTTGCGGTGCTCCGGATTGGTGATGTCTCGGTTCCCCGGCAATTGGTCGCACTTATGCCCATGCTCCCGACCGCCTTGACCATTACCTTGACCGGTGATGGTTCCATAGCCACACCCCTTCCTTCCAATCCTTCCGGTGGCAAGGACCAAATTGATGCATGAGAGCACATTATCAACGCCCTTGGTATGGTGCTCAATGCCACGAGCATGAAGGAGAAAGCTGGTCTCCGCTTGCCCCCACATCCGTCCAGCCTTCTGAATATCCTCAACGGACACCCCGCTGATGCCAGAGGCTTCCTCGAGGCCGAAGGAAAGGGCCGCCGCCTTGGTCTCTTCCCAACCCGAGGTGTAGTTCGAAACAAACTCCTCATTAACATAGCCCTCTTCAATGAGGACCCGAAGAATCCCTGTCATGAGTGCGCTATCCGTTCCTGGGCGCACCGGAAGATGAAGATCACAAGTGCGGGCGAGAGGGGTGACCCGTGGGTCTACCATGATCAGTTTTGCGCCTCGATCGCGGGCCCGCCAAATATAGTCCGTTGTGATTGGAGAGCACTCCGCCACATTGGTCCCGGTGCACAGGATTACTTTGGCCTCGACAATGTCTTCCCAGTAATTGGCAGCGCGATCTACACCGAACGCCTTCTTGTTACCTGCTCCGGCGCTTACCATGCAAAGTCGCCCGTTGTAGTCAAGCTCCTGGGTCTGCAATGCGAGACGGGCAAACTTACCCACCAGATAGCTCTTCTCATTGGTGAGCGAAACCCCCGACAGCATGGCCACCGAGTTCTTGCCGTACTTCTCTTGGACTCGCTTGATCTCCGCGATCGTGGTGCCGTAGGCTTCCTCCCAAGAAATGGGAACAAAGCCAGCACCGTCTACTCTCTTGAGCGGGTCAAGTAAGCGGTCAGGGTGACTGCCTTGCAAGTATCGCTTGACTCCTTTGGGGCAAAGTTTTCCCCTATTAAAGGGAAACTCCTCCCAAGGTTCAAAGCCAATGACTTTATCGTCCTTGACTTTTAGCTGGATGCCGCACTGCTGCCCGCAAAAACAACAATGCGTTTTCACCAACTTGTCGGGTTCGCCCCTCCCTTGCCATCCTCCGGGGGGATCGTAGTTGAGATGGGGACCGAACTTTTCGTTCAGCTTTTCAAACTCAATCGGCGGTCTGGCCATGGCTATAGTGTAGGCCAAAGCGGCGGCACAAATGGGGGAGACCGGGACAGCGTAGGTCAAAATCATTCACGCCGTTGGGGTCATGATGAGGTGGTCGCAATTTGCCATGAAGCTATGACCACGGTCATAGCAAGTGCCAAAAAACCTGGGGACAATTCGAACGATGAGTAGTAAAGCAAATCCCAATCGAACCTTACTCATGAATACCTTGGCCTTCACTGCATGTTTTGCGGTCTGGACCATGTACGGTGTCCTCATCACCTTTCTGGTGGACAATAAGGTCCTCGCACTGGATAAGTCGCA
>JADLGZ010000086.1 GCA_020849075.1 Fimbriimonadaceae bacterium
CAGTGGAGCATTCGCCAACTAAGCCACAACCTCCACGCGGTCTTCAACAAACCTGAAGACCTCAAGGTTCGCTTCGCGAAACAATTCTAGTGAAAACTCGTCAGGGTAATCCCCTTCGTAGATCACCCTGGTCACCCCGGCATTGAGGAGCATTTTCGCGCAGGCATTGCACGGCTGACAGGTGACGTACATCGTCGTTCCTTCGCAGGCAACGCCGATCTTTGCGGCTTGCAACAGGCAGTTCTGTTCGGCATGTAGGCTGCGAATACAATGCCCCGCTCGCATGCAACCATTGGGCCAATCATTTTCCGGGCCACCCGTAGGGCAGTGCGAAAGCCCCGATGGGGCGCCATTGTAGCCCGTCGCCACAATGCGCTTGTCCCTAACGATGACGGCCCCGACTTGACGCCGAGGGCAGGTCGCGCGGGTTTTCACCAAGTGCGCGATCTGCATAAAATAGGAGTCCCAACTAGGGCGTTCGGGTGGTGACAAGTCTCTGCAAATTATGTCACGCCCTAGCGTTGCGATTCAGCGACCGTTCTAATCCGCTCCCAGTTCGTCAAGATGTCTTCCCAAGCCACCTTGACCGGGCCCTCGCTAGACTTGATGATGCCCTTCACCTGAGACTCCAGCCAAGCGCGGTGCTCAGGAAATTTGGCGTAAATGTTCTGCATCGTTGGGATGGCCAATGATTGGACGGCCTGGCTGGTGCTCGACAGGGTCTTCTCAATCCATTCCTTTGTATGAGCGTCTACTGTGGTTGCCTTCTGCACGTGCTCGGCCATCGCGGCGGCATGGCCCTTCTCAGCCTCGTATGCCTGGTCGGGGTTGAGTCCTTTCATGATGTCGGCTTGAGCCTTCTGAGCCGCCTTTCCAGCATCGGCGATACTCGCGTCAATTTTCTCCTTGATGGCCTTTGTGGCGGCTTGCTTGGCCTCATCAATCTTTTCGTCAATGGCCTTCCCTGCCGCTTTCTTGCCTTCCTCCACCTTTTGCTTTACGGCTTGTTCCGCTTCTCCTTGCAGGCTCGCGGCCTTTTCTTCTGCCGCTTGGCAACCCAGTAGGGCAAATAAGAGGGTTACAAACAATATGGTGAACTTCATAGTCGTTGATACGGGCATGGGATTCATTTGGCTTTGTTGCACTCTACCGAAATCGCGAGTTGGCGGTCCGTCGTCGCTCCTCCAGCAACGGGCTTTACGACACTGTCGGCACGTCCTGTCATTTTAAAGAGGATCACCCAACCTCTTCTATCAAATACTGCCTGACCGCTCGCCTTCATTGTCGTGGTGACCTCGTTCTCCGCGTCGGCTTTGTCGTGCACCACCTGCATGGCGGCATCCTCCAAGACGGTGTAGACCTGCTCAACACTTAATGTAACCGTGGCTGTAGCATCATCCACCTTCTCCAACTTGCATTGGTAGGTGACGGGACTTCCGGCAAAGGACTTCTCAAACTTCCAAGACTGGCCCAGTTCCGGCCCTTCGGCAGGAAACTCGACTGGCAAATAGGTGATATCGGGGAAACGCTTGATATCTAAGCCCGGCAAACGAACGGGTAGTTCTATGTCTGGAGCATCGCTCTTTGTAATCTTGCCCAGCGGCGTGTACTCCACAGTCGTCTTGGGAAAGTAGTCCTTCACATTGTCCAGGGTTAGGGGAAGTGCTCCGCCATTGAAGATAATTTTCGCCCGCGTTAACTCACTGGTTGCCCGGCTTTGCCCATCCTTTGGTGCAAGGCCCTGCACCTGTACACCTAGTTGCACCTCCGCTGTGCCGTCGTTGCCACCCAGGATCGGGATCATGCCCGTGAACACGACTCGCAGGTCGTAATTCACGGGTGCTGTCGAGAGCATATAGGAAAGGGCAAACGGAGCGATCAGCATAAAGTTTTAGGATTGTATCAGCACATTCTCAGGCCAGTTGGAGCATTTGATCTAGGGACCTCCGAGCAAAAGTCGCCACCTCGTCTGGCACACTAACCTGGTTAACCACGCGCCCTTCCACCAATTCTTCCAAAGCGTACAGAAGAAAAGACGGGTGGATGCGATACATGGTGCTACACGGGCAAATCTGCGGATCAAGGCAAAAGATCGTCTTGCCTGGGTGTTCTTTCGCTAGCCTCTGCACCAGATTGATCTCCGTGCCCACCGCCCAACTCGTCCCGGGTGGCGCCTCGGAAACCACCTTGATAATGTGCGACGTTGAGCCATTATCATCACTCGCCTCAACGACTTCCAGCGAGCACTCTGGATGCACGACCACGTTGACGCCCGGGAACTCGGCTCGCGCTTTCTCAATCTGTCCGACGTTAAAGCGACTATGTACCGAACAGTGACCCTTCCACAGAATAAACTTTGCGCGCTCGAGGGCCTCCGCTGAGTTCCCACCTAGGGGTCGGAAGGGATCCCAGACAACCATATCGCTTGGGTCGTATCCTAGGCGAACGCCCGTGTTGCGTCCCAAATGTTGGTCGGGGAAAAACAGCACCTTTTCGCCCCGTTGGAGGGCCCATTCTACAGCCGCTGGTGCATTCGTGCTGGTGCAAACGGTGCCACCCTGTTCGCCTACAAAGGCTTTCAGATTCGCCGCGGAATTGATGTAGGTCACCGGTACCACCTTTGAGACATCCATCAGGCCTTCCAATGCTCGCCAGCAATTGCGCACCTGGAAAATATTCGCCATGTCAGCCATGCTACAGCCCGCCGCCATGTTGGGCAGAATCACCACCTGCGAAGGAGGGGTCAGGATGTCCGCGCTTTCGGCCATAAAGTGCACACCGCAAAAAACGATGTACTCGGCGTCGGGGAGACTCCCGGCATCCTTCGCCAGCTTATAGCTGTCCCCCCGAAAATCGGCGTGTCGAATAATGGAGTCCCGCTGGTAGTGGTGCCCCAAGATCACTAGCCGGGAACTTAGTTTCTTCTTCGCTTCAATGATCCGTGCATCAATCTCCACCTCGGGCAAGCCGACATAGAATTCGGGAAGAGGCGCCTGCCGCGTTTTCATCTCTCACTATTCTACGCACAACGCGCAGTTTGGGTGTGACCACCTTTGCTTCCGATTTATGGATTGCGAATTCTCGTCGTATACTAAAACCGTGAGAAGGGTTGCCATCATGGTCGCGTTGCTAGCAATTAGTACCGCTCGTGCAAGTTTTGAGTTGATGATTATCACCGATTGGAACTCTGGGTTCCACCGTTTTGATGCGGAAACCGGGACCTACCTTGGTATGTTTGGTAATGGACAAACCGAAGGCACTTTGGCCACCTGGGGCAGTAGCGCAACGAATCGCTTCTATGCCATGTCCTACAACGGACTTCGGTCGTGGAACTACAGCACGGGCGCATATCTGGGCATTGTCAACTTTAACTGCATCAACTCATACGCAACGAATGATGCGAGCGGGAACTTCATTACGGTGGCCGGATCCGCAGTAACTACGTTTGGTCTTAGCGGAGTGAATTCGGGAGTTAGTATCTCAGGAACCAGCCTTCAATGGATATACCGCCATGATGATGGGCGCTACTATATGGGTGATTCAAGCAATGGTGGCCGCATTCTTCGAACGACGGGAACGACGGTCAGTAGTTCGGTCGACGTTGTTGCGTCAGGGCTTGGCTCCATCGGTATGCCAGCGACCCCACGCCACGCAATGGCGCATATTCGCCCCGGCCTGCCGAACTTTGCCAATGGCCTTTATGTTCACGATTCAACAACAAACGATCGATTCTACGCCTTTGATTCCAACTTCAACTACGTTAGCAACTCCGGCTACGGAGTCAGCAATCTGACAACGCGCAACGGTGCTGCCCGAGGGCACTACGGAATTTATCATGTTGGCAAAACAAGCACCGCCGGGACCATCGGCATTGGTTACCTTGATGATGGAAGCGCCTGGCGATACTTCACGAGCAATCTGATTTCTCAGCCAACCTCCATGACCGTTATCCTTGCCCCCGAACCTGGCTCTATCGTCGCCTTTGGCGCGGGGCTTGCCGCGATGCTGCGCGGTCTTAAGCGATCGGTAAAATCCTAGTTAATGCAGATTCAGCGTAGCGGCTCATTGCCCACAAATCGGGGCCCGGAAGAGTGGTTCACGGGAGTCGTGACGATTGCTTCACCATTTCAGGCGGAAGCTCCGGCCCGAATCAGCGGAGCGACTGTCTCCTTTGAACCAGGGGCGCGGACGGCATGGCATACCCATCCCCTTGGGCAAACTCTACTTGTGCTTGAAGGCGTAGGGCTGGCTCAACGAGAGGGCGGCCCGATCGAGGAGATCAGGCCTGGCGATTTGGTGTGGTTTCCGCCGGGAGAGAAACACTGGCACGGAGCTCGACCGGACTGCTCTATGACCCACCTTGCCTTTGCCGAAAAGCTTGACGGCCATGCCGTCGAGTGGTTGGAAAAGGTCAGCGATGACGAATACCGCAGTTAGAAATCGTCAGTCAATCCGAAATTGGCGATGACTAAGTCAATATCGGCGGCGTCCACTTCCCCACTCGCGTCAACATCGGCGTTTGAGTCACCCCCGGCAACGGCAAAGGTCATCCCAAACTTCGCAATGACGAAATCAATGTCGGCGGCATCAATTTCACCCGAGTCATCGCAGTCACCTCCGATCAGTGTAGTCGGGGGCAGGTTAATGATGGGGCCGGTGGTAGCGGGTGCAGGCACCGGTACGGAGCCCGTCACTCGGCGGCGAAGGAACGATTCGCCATCAATGCTAAAGGTGACCGGATTTCCGAAGCCAATGGGCAGAATCGCCGGCACAACCCACGATAGGAACTGGCTCGTCAGGGTCCTCGGTAAGGTGGTCGTGTTGTCGAATAACAATTTGGTGCCTCCGACGGTAGCTGTGACCTGCACCCGCCGATGGTATGCCGCGGGTTGGGTCGCCCAAATCACATTGGTGCGGAACGTCTGAGCTTGAATTCCAACCGTCGCGGAGATATTGCCGGACGGCGAGGCAACGCTGGTTTGGATTCCAGCAGGATTGCTCACATTCCCGATCATGCCCACTGTTGACTGAAAAATGGCCGACGTACTTCGAGGCTCGTCCTGGAGGTAGTACATACCGACCTGGTTTAGCTGCGCTCCCGTTGGGCCAGAGAACGATGCCCCTACCCACATCGGTCCAATCGGAACAAAGGCATTGATTGGCGTGGATGTCGAATGGATCCAAATCGGGAAACGCACGTCGCCCGGTGCGACCGTCGCCGTTTCTGATCGATGAAGGAGCAATGAGCCGGGATATGCGATGCCCGTCGGGCCCGATGGGGGCCCCTCGGCTGCGTACACCGACACATTGCTTGTAATGTTAAGCGCCTGAGCGTTTTGATTTACATAGGCGATCAGCAAGGCGGTTATGCGCTGACCGGCATACTCTGGCGCATAGATGTCGTCGGCGACGACCTTAGACGTTGAGGTTGTCGTCCCGGTGGCTCCGTTTATCAGGGGTGTTAGTGGATTAATCTGAACCCAATTACGCAGGTAATACTGCGCCGAAGCAAGATTCGCCAGCCCGAACACAACTGCCGTCCCACAAATTGCACGGCTAAACATGGACTCATGGTACAACAACTATCCGCAATTTCCAAAGTTTTCCACAAGCTGTACCGGGGTTGCCCCTCAATCAAGGTGAGAGTTCTGGATCGCTTCCAATAGTTTTGCGCAAGCCGAATAACATAGGTCGAAGACCATATCGAAATCCCCTAGCTCCCCATAGTAGGGATCGGGAACCTCCAGATCATCGTTTTCCTCATCCCACTGAAGGAGATAGGACACCTTCTCCTTTCTGGACCCGGGCCAAGCCAGCACGTCCCGCATGTTGGCGGAGTCCATGACCAACACATAGTCAAATCGTGCGAAATCGGCGCTCGTGAGCTGCCGAGCTCGATGGTTCATGGGGCAGCCATTCGCCTCTCCGACCCGGCGGGCTCGCGGGTCAGATGGCTCTCCGATATGCCAATGACCGGTGCCTGCGGAATCAATATGAATGTCGGCCCCAGCCTCAGCGGTTAGCTTCCGGAATATGCCTTCCGCGATCGGCGACCGGCAGATATTGCCAAGGCATACAAAAAGGACAGCGGGCACAAGATATTTTAGCTGGCGGAAGGCTCGATCTAGATTTGGGCCGTCGTCTTAAAGTGCAGCTTGGCTACCTCGCCGAGGCGTTCCCTTCCGTGTTCGGCAACAAACCGCTTACCGAAGCCGATGACATTAGTTGCCCCTTTAGGAAGCTCAATACCGAATTGGCCCCCAATGAACGCGAGGCGGTCAAGGAAACCTGCCCTCGCGAGGACAGATGCGGCGGCCACCGCCGGGTCGCTCTCCGCACGCACAAAGCTCTGCAACTCAATCTCCACACCCTTCTTCTTCAGTTTTGATATCAAGCCTCGGGGATCGGCAAAACGATCCGAAATCGCGAGATGGCAGGGTTGTTTCTTCTGGACCTCCTCAATCACCTTGGCATGGCCCCATTCCAACAGGCGGTTCAAGTTCTTTATCTCAGCGTAAAGCTCGTTGTAGCGCTTGGGCATGATGATCAACACTTCATGTGGGCAAACGCTCTTGATTTGGCGTGCCAAGGCGAGGGCCTTCTTGTCACTCAGTTTCTTGCTGTCTTGCACGCCCTCAAGCTCGGCCAGATGTTCCGGTCCAACATAGCAAGCCGCCACCACCAGCGGGCCAAAGTAATCCCCTTTCCCGCTCTCGTCTACCCCGATATGGCCTTCCACTAGGCAGAGTTTACTTTGCGGCCTCCGCGAGAGCGGCTTCAAGGACTGGATCCTTCTCCGGCGTTGCCGCGGCCGTGATCGCAATATCTGGCTCGGTCGGCTTCCCCTCCAATCGAACACCCTTGGAGGTCACGTAGTCGCTGACGGGATACTGAAGTCGGAATCCGCCGGGAATCCGGGCGAATACGGACGCGAGGACAGCACCCGCCGACCGGGTGCCGACCAAAACGGCACCGCGTTGCTCACGCAAACTGGCAGCAGTAATCTCGCTGGCGCTCCCGCTCCCTCGGTTGATCAAGACAATGATCTTACCGGTGAAGGGTTCAAAGTCCCGGGGCCGGGTGAGGAGCCGGCTGGTGACGGGGGACCACTTTGCGATGGCCTCGGCGGTCATCGGGCCCTCAGGGTTGGCTTCCTTATAGCGGTTGGCCAAGCTGCGCGATACGAAAACACCATATTCGGTCTTCGGCGGCATGAGAAGGCCAAGGAGGTAACCCATGTTGTCAGCGGAACCGCCACCATTACCGCGTAGATCCAAGATCAGCGATTTCGCCTTCTTAGCCTGTTCAACAAACCCGCGCACCTGCGTACGATTGAAGTTGCCGCTGAAGCTCACGATGCGAATCAGGGCAATGTCGTCCTTAGGAAACGAAATCTCATCTCTGCGAACTGTCGGAGCTGGCGGAGCACTCGCAGGCGGATCCTGCCATACCTGAATGCGGTCTAACTTGACCTTGACCGTGCGGATCTTCCCGTCCGTCCCTTTAACTTCGAAGGTGCGCTCTTGACCTAATTCGCCTCGGATATCGTTAGTCTGGGTCGGCACCTTGCCATCGATCTTCATGATGACTTCGTCCTGCTTCAGGCCCGCCTTTTGGGCAGGAGAACCGGGTTTTACCGAAACAATCAGAATTCCGTTAGGGGTCATCTGAGCCGTGATCCCGATTCCCACGATACTCCCGGCAGGGTCGGTAGATGTCGGCGCTTGGAGCCGAATGTGACTAAAACCAAAATCGCGAAGGGCACCGTTGATCGTTGTGGCAAACGAAGCTGGCGTCGTTGTCTTTTCAATGGCTTCTTGCCGCTTACTCAAGAACTCTGGCCACTTATTGAAGTCTACGCCGGGTACAAACGCGCGCTTAGTAACAATGTTTGTGATCGAGTCCAAGACCGCTTGGCGAACTTCCGGAGTGAACGACTCCACAGTCGCCACCGGCGGGATGGGCGGCTTGGGCGGTTCTTGCTGCGCATGCCCAAGGACACCGGTTACCAGCGCTAACGAAATGAACCAGAATCGAAGGCTCATGTTCGTATGATACGGCTTTTTTTGCCGTAAGTTCACCGCGATCTTTGGGGCTTCGCGAAAACGCATCCGCTGAAACAACCAACGCGCTCAATATCGTAGGTACAAGCATGAACTTCGGCGATTCATTGGAAAGCGCGATCACGGCCATCCTAGCCAACAAGCTTCGGAGCGCCCTCACCATGCTCGGAGTCGTGATCGGTGTGGGCTCGGTTATCGCAATGATCGCCATCGGCGAAGGCACGAAGCGAAAGTCGGTCGAGAGCCTCGAAGCCATGGGCGCAAATATGATTACCGTGATGCCCGACTGGCGCCGGGGTGGTCAGTCGCAAGGCCAAGGCTCTGGTCAGCTTGAGGATGAGGACGTTGACGCCATCAAAAAGGAGGTGCCTACGGTGACCCTCATCTCCGGCGTCATGCGGAGCAATGAGACCCTGAAGAACGGGTCGAACTCCACCCGAACCAATGTGATCGGGGTTGAGCCTCAGATGGCAACAATTGCCAACGCGAGCAAGCTACTGG
>JADLGZ010000087.1 GCA_020849075.1 Fimbriimonadaceae bacterium
AAGTTGGATGCTGCAACGATGCAGGCGATCCCAGGCGACCACTGTAAGACCTGCGACCTCGGTGAATTGTGCCGAAGCTCCAGTGTCTTTGTCGAACTGGCTGACGTACTGATGGAGCAGAGTAATGGCTGAAGTTCAATTGACTCCGGAGCAGCAATCAGTTGTGGATTCAATATCGCCTCGATTGACGGTGAGGGCGGCGGCCGGGTCGGGCAAGACGCAAACGTTGGTGGCCCGCTATGTGAAGCACGTAACACTTGATGGGAGATCACCCGATCAAATCCTGACGATTACTTATACGAAGAAGGCAGCAGCGGAGATGAAGACCCGTGTCCGCGAGAGGTTGCTGGCTTTAGGGGAGAGGGATGCCGCTCAGATCGCAGAGACTGGGCCAATCCAGACTATTCACGCCTTTTGTGATCGCCTTCTTCGTGAGAACTCGATCTCGGCAGGTATTGACCCCAAATTCGAGATCATGGACGCAGGCTTGAGTTTGGAACTTTTGGAGCGGGCCTTCCTTGAAACGATTGAAGAGGACGGTGACCGGCCAATGGTTGCAGGCCTAATACGTGAGCTATCGGGCAGATTGCACTATGAAGGGGACGGGGCTATGCAAGATCGGCTCTATGCTGACGTGCAGGGCGTGCTGGAGAAACTCCGGGGCACACAGCACAGTTGGACTGAACTGGAGTCGATCTACGCAACTCCAGAAGGGCTTGCCCAACGAGTAGGGGCGGACGCCAGCGACCCGAATCTTTCGCATACCTGCGGGCTGGCCCAGGTGGCCCTCGGTGTTTGGAGACGCTTTGAGGAGGCGATGGACGCGCGGCAGTGCTTCGATTTTGCTGAATTGGAACGCCGGGCGGTTGAGCTGGTTGTCAATGATCCCCAAACAGCCGAGCGAATGAGGAGGCAGTACAAAGTAATTCTTGTTGACGAAGCCCAAGACTTGAATCCAATGCAGTACCAACTCATCGATGCTTTGAAAATTGAATCTGAAATGCTCGTCGGCGACCCACAACAGAGCATCTACAGTTTTCGGCAAGCCGACTACCATCGCTTGATCAAGCGCACAGAGGAGACCGACACCATTCGACTAAGCTCTAACTTCAGGTCTGCTCGCGAGATTATCACCATGGTTGACGAGTTGTTCCGTAACTGGTGGTCAGACTATGATCCGATGGAAGCGGTATCGGAAGGGGGTGGAGTTGTCGAGTTTTGGGACGGAAATGACTTCAATCGAGACCTAATCGTTGACATGGTGCAATCCGCAAAGGAGAGCGGTTACCGACTAGGGGATATCGCGATCTTGTTCCGGAGCATGGGGAAAGCGGTTCGTCTGCCGGAGGATCTGGCACGAGTCGGGATTCTGAGTCGCATTTCCGGGGGGTCTATCAGCTACTACGGGAAGATGCACGTTCGGGATCTGGCCAATCTCTTGGAGGCAGTTGCCGACTCTGCCAACGAGTTCGCACTGTACGCTTTGCTTCGGTCGCCCGCAGTTGGCCTTTCGCTGGACGCCATCGTGACTCTTGCCAACCCGGATCGAGTTGATCAGAGAGCATTGCTATGCCGCCTGCATGAAGCCAAGGGCCTTGCAGAGGAGGACCAAGCCAAGCTGGAACAGTTTTGGAGCTGGTTTGAGCCCCTACAGCGATACGCGGATCGCTTGACGGCTTGGGAGGTTCTCACGGAAGTCTTCCGATTGTCCCCATATCTCGAACAGATCGCCAGCCAGCCCAATGGACGCCAAGCTTTAGCCAACACAAGAAAGCTCCTCGAACTGGCCGTTGACGCCCGGGAGATGGGGCCGACGGAGTTTGCGAAGAAAGTTCGGCTGACCCAACGGGCCAAGGACAAAGAGGGGGATGCGCCAGCCGTGGATGACGATAATGACGCGGTCAAGATCATGACTATCCATAGCGCCAAGGGTTTGGAGTTCCCCGTGGTGATCGCACCCGACCTGTTCACCAATTCTAGGCCCGCAAAGGGAGTTTTGGTGGACCAAGACACTGGACTCGTTTACACCAACCTCGTGGAAGGGGGCTCCAAGGTCTACGCAGATTTTAAGACTCGCTTTGAAGAGCGGGACCATGCCGAGGACCGGCGCATTCTGTATGTGGCGCTCACAAGAGCAAAAGAGCGACTCATGGTATGCGCGGGTAAGTCGGCGAAGGCTGGCTTTGCCCGAGAGATCGCAAAGCATCTGGGACTTGGTAAGCCGAACACAAACTGGATGGTAGTAGAGGCGACTAACTCCCTGTCGCGAGACTCACAATGAATGGCCACTTCTCCTGAAGGTCTGTCAGAAGAGGAGAGTTAGCACGGAACACCGCCTGTGCCTCAAGGTCTACTTCGGTGATTAGCAAATGATCTTCCATCATCGGTGATCGAGCGATCATCTCACCGTTGCTGTCAACCACCGATGACATGCCCACAAATCCTTTACCACCCTCAAAGCCACTCAATGCAGCGTGGATACAGATAAGACTGTGCTCTTCAGCGATGCCTCTGAGGAGTCGTTCGTAGCGTTCAATATTTCCCGGGATATCCTGTGAGAATCCGCGAGAAGGGCTGGCGCTGGGCACAATGAGTATTTGAGCACCCCGGACCGCGCACAAGGTGGGCATCACGGAATGCCAAATATCCTCGCAAATGAGGAGCCCGACCTTTCCTAGACGGGTCTCAAAAACGGCTAAATCCGTGCCGGCCGACACGAAGCGCTCCTCATCAAAGACTCCGTATGTCGGTAAGAAGGTTTTCTTATAGACATGTACCGCTCGGACGTCCGCCGACGTGGCCTCAAGGTAAGCGGCAGAATTGTACAATTGCCCATCGTGGTTCTCGTAGAAGCCAACGACCATGTCAATGGGCTTCGCGAGTCTCGTTAGCTTTGCTTCAAGGCGAGTGGCGAGTTCGTTACGCGAGAGCGAGCATTCCAGAACGCCGCCTTCCAGAAAGTACCCACTTGTTGCGGTTTCCGAAAATGCGACCAACTCCGCTCCCTCCGAAGCGGCCTGTAGGGTGATCTCGGCGATGCGGGTCAAGTTGGCTTCAACTTGACCCTTTTCGGGAGCAAACTGAGCCACCGCAACCTGGAAACGCATTGCTTAGTTTAGCCAAAATGGAACATGACATCCTCGGACTCGCCCACCCGAAAGCGGCGCCTGAAGAGAATTGCCGAGGGAGCTGAAGCTGGAAAAGCATGGCTTGAAGCGATGTTTCGTTCTGGCCTAGGGTCTGGTTTGGTACTGGAAGGGTTCTCGGACCTCGAGAAGAGGATGGTGGATTCGCAGGCGGCGGGCTTGGCAAGAAAGTTTCGGATGCTGAGCGAACTGCGCAACACATCCGAGGATTGGCAAGACCGTTTCGTTGAAGAAGCCGGATTGCTGTACCTGCTCCTTGACTCATTTCTGAGGTTGGACAGTTTCCCGGAGGCAATGCAACAGGAAATCATGCGAACGGTCGGGATCACGGTTGACGCTCGAGCCCTAGATGCGCTACCGGTCCAAGAAGACCTATGGGATTTAGTTGTTCAGCGGGAGTTCAAGGAAGGTCGCCTCGTAGCTCGGCGTTCTTGGTGCTACGGACGATCTTCGCAGCGGTGGGTGTGCTTCCAGCAGTATCGAATCGTGACCCAGCCATTTGAGCCGAATCTGATGCTTGGGCATGGTTATCGAATGGCATTGACGATGTATCCTGGTTCCGCCCAAACGAGAGCCGCAGTTAAATCGCATGAAAGAATCGAGCTTGTCCCGCCATTAGGCGGGAGTTTCGACAACACGGCAAAGGAGTATGCCGACCTGCTTGTCCGATTTCCGTGGGCTGAGCAGGTTGCGGGTTCGGTTTGTATCAGTGGCCTTGCCCAAGAGTGTGATAATTGGTATGCGCAAGATTTGGAAGGTACATGGTTTCCAATCAAGGCTGACTCCCTTGGGATTTGGCGAGTGGTCGCTAACCTTGGATCGAAGAGGGTGACTTTGTTCGGCGAATGGGATGGACGAGAATTCTACGCTTCCTCGATCAGCACCGAAGCGGGGTTTGTCGGCCTATGAACTGGGCGGAGATCATGTCAGCCTCTGCGGTGGGCTCAGGCGAACCGGCCACGTTGTTGCGAGTTGCCGGCAAGGAGGCCATCCGCCGCAAGGCTGGTTATCGAGCAAGACAAGCGGGGGCCGTGGGCTTCATTCCACCCAGTGGTACCGCTTCAACGGCTGAGCCCCTGTCAGATCTGGTCCGCTACGCTATCGCAAAGATGCCTGAAGTCGTGCCCGAG
>JADLGZ010000088.1 GCA_020849075.1 Fimbriimonadaceae bacterium
AACAGCGAAATAACGCGAAGCACATTCGGCACCGACACTCGGGCCAATGGAAATTCCGTGCGCCCAAGAAGCCGCGAAGCCAGAATCCCAACCTTCAGATCGTGACGATCCAGACTCCCACGGGCAAAGTTCGACTTAAGGTTGCTACTTCGGTCATGAAAACTCAGGAGTTTGCTTCGGTCGTGGCGGGAGTTCGACCCCTGCCGAAGGCTTGGCTCAAGAAGCCGTCTTACGATATTTAATCCGTTCGTTTGTTCATAGTGGGTCGAAACCTTATGGTTTCGGCTTTCTTTTTTTGAAGCTGAACGTCTTTGGATTGTCATGCTCAAAGAGTTCAGAGACTTTGCCTTGGGTGGCAACCTGCTTGACGTCGGGATTGGATTTGTCATTGGGGCTGCGACCGCCGCGTTCGTCGGTGCCTTCACCAGTAATCTCGTAACCCCTTGGATCGCCCTCGCAGGCGGTGGCAACATGAGCAGTAAGTTCGCGATCCTCAAGGCGGGGAAGTCGGGGGTCGCCGAGTACCCCAGTTTGGCCGCCGCTCAGGCCGACGGTGCCGCCGTCCTGTCATGGGGCGTGTTCGTGGATGAGTTCATCAAGTTCCTCCTCATCATGTTTGTCATGTTCCTCATTGTCAAAATGGCAAACAAGTTCAAGAAGGAAGCTACCGAGGCTCCCTCCGGCCCAAGCGAGGTGGAATTGCTGACGGAAATTCGGGATGCATTGAAGAGCCGGTGAGTCAGACCGTCTCACGCCCTTGTCCTCGTAGAGGTATAATCATGGTGCGGGGTGGAGCAGTCTGGTAGCTCGTCGGGCTCATAACCCGGAGGTCGCAAGTTCAAATCCTGCCCCCGCACCCAAAGCCCCAATCCCGATGGACTGGGGCTTTGTTCATGGAGACGGTCAGCTGATAGGCGGTCCGTGTGGCATTACCTTACCGACTAAGAGCACCCCAGCCTCGTAGACCCAATGAGGGTACAACTACGCCTAGGCAAATGACGATCAAAACCCTTCTTGCCATCAGCGCGTTCGCGCTCCTGCTCAGCGGTTGCAATTCGGGCGGAGGCGGGTTCAGCAAGAACGCCGCTTCGACCCAGCAAAAAGTTGGTATCTTCCGCTACCCGATTCCCACCAACCCCACGACGCTTGATCCCGCGACGGTTGAAGATGGTGACACAATTGACATGTTGCAACAGGTCTACGAGGGATTGGTCGCTTGGAATGACAAGAACGAGGTGATCCCCATGCTCGCCGAAAAATGGGTTATTGGCCCGGACGGAACGACTTATACGTTCACCCTTCGCAAGGGCGTCAAATTCCACAACGGCAAAGAGATGGACAGCGCTGATGTGAAGTGGTCGTTGGAGCGTGCTGCCAATCCTGCCATCAAGAGCGCTGTTGCCGGGGCCTATATGGGCGACATCGTCGGGGTGAAAGACGTGGTGGATGGCAAGGCCAAGGAGATCACCGGCATCACCACGCCGGATAAGTACACGGTGGTGATTAAGATTGATAAGCCCCGCCCCTACTTCTTGGGTAAGTTCACCTATCTATGCGCGGCGATCCTGCCCAAGGATGGCGTGCCCGCCATGGCAAATATCGCCAAGGCACCCGAAATGGTCGGAACGGGCCCATTCACAGTTCAGGAGTTTGTGCCCGAGCAAGTCGTTCGATTAAAGGCATTTAAGGACTACCACGGCGGTGCGCCAAAGGTGGATGGGATTGAGCGACCCGTCGTTAAGGACGGCGTCACCCGCCTTGCGATGTATCGCACGGGCGAAGTTGACTTGGTCGCGCTAGAGCGCCAAGACGTAGCTGGGATCAAGGCGGACCCTGCCCTTAAGGATCAACTGAGATTCTTTGACCGCCCAGCCGTTCACTACGTTGGCCTCAACCCGCAGAAGACGCCGCTCTTTCGGGATCGTCGTATTCGCCGCGCGATTGCGATGGCCATTGATAAAGACCAGCTTGTGAACAAACTCCTAGACGGGCAGAACACGCTCGCCAACGGGGTTATTCCGCCGGGGGTCATGGGTCACCGTGACAAGGCGGCGGTGCTGCCGTACGACGTTGCGGGAGCCAAGAAGATCCTGGCCGATGCTGGCTACCCAGATGGCAAGGGACTGCCGACGATCGAGCTCTGGTGCCGAGACGGTCGCCCGGATGTGAAACTGGTAACCGAGGCCGTTTCAACCCAGCTCGCCAAGAACCTGAATCTAAAGACCAAAATTGTGATCAAGGAATGGGGGGCCTACCTAGAGGCTCGAAATCGCAGTGATATTCCGTTCTTCCACATGCGCTGGGCGGCCGACTACCTTGATCCCGAGAACTTTGTGTCCTTCTTCTTCGCCAGCTATGGCCCGGAGAACCGCATTGGCTACGCGAACCCAGCGGTTGATGCTTTGACGAGCCGAGCGGATGTGATGAGCAATGGGGAAGAGCGCCTTTCGCTATACCATCAAGCCGAAGACATTGCCCTTCAGGATGCGGTCATTATCCCTATCTACTTCCAACGCGATGCCGAACTGATCTCGCCCCGCGTATCGGGACTTCGCGAGTCTATTTTTGGCCATCTGCCCCACACGACGACAGCGGTGAAATGATTCGACCCACTTTCTACGTTGCCGACTTCAAGAAGACCCATGCGGACTCGTGGGTGGCGCATGATCCATCGGGAATCTGGCAACCCTCTGGCCCCGGGGCTTGGCAGGGTGATAGCCTAGAGGTAGCGTCTCCGGAACGCTCGTCCACCCTGCGGGTTCATTTGGTCGGTGTCTTCAATGGCCCGAAAGTCACCGTCCAATTCCTCAGCTCGCGGGCGATTCTGTCACCCACGGTCTTTCGGCGCGGTACCCACTATGGCGCAGAGGAATGCTCTCCGGGGGACGGCGCCATCGGTAAGATCGTAGGAAGCAGCCAATTTGGGCAAGTCGTCCGGTTGAGTGTGGACTTGCCCCACGAGTGCATCTTGGACTCCATTCGAATTACGGGCGCGTCCACAGTCTTCGAGGTCTGCTTTGAGATCTCGCGTTCCTGCCCATTCAGCGCGCGAGGCGATGGGGTTTCTTTGGCAGAAGCGGGAGTGGCGGTACGGGTGGGCGATCGAGTAAGGATCACCCGCGCCCTCGACCAACTCTACCGCTCAGCGGCGGAGCAATCTCTTGATGAGGCTCGGGGGAGCGTTCTCCTTTTTCTCGCCGTGGTGGCGGCGGCGCAACTGGAAGCCGGGACCCGCAAGCCTCTTCACCGGTTCCAATTGGAAGCAGCGCGGCGCATTGATCAAGTCGAATCCGTTGAGCAAGTCGTGGAGGTTGCTCGTGAACTTGCAGAGCAACTCCTTGGCGATCTGCTAGAAGAGAAGGCTCCCACCGACCAGTTGATCAATCGAGCCCTCAAATTGGTGGAACGAGGCTACGCCCGTCCCCTGTGCGACGAGGACGTCGCGGACCAACTTTCGCTCAGTACGTCACACTTCCGGCACCTATTTAAGCAAGCTACCGGGCATCCTTTTCACCAGTACCTCATCGCGATGAGGTTGGAGAAGGCGCGGGCGATGCTCAGTGAGCAAGGCACGTCCGTATCAGAGGCGGCCCGCTTGGTGGGTTTCCAGAGCCCCGCTCATTTTAGCCGCGCTTTCCAGCGTCGATTTGGGGTCGCGCCGAATGCTATTCGGCACGCTGTGCGCACAACGGGCTAGCGAGAATTAGACGTCGTAGCGCTTGGGCCCGGCGTCGGCACCAGTGCCGCCCGCGGCAATACGCTTCACGAATGTAACCAGTTCAATGGGGTTGAATGGCTTGGTGAGATACATATCCGCGCCGTAGTGATAACCCTCAAAGACATCCTTATCCTGAGCCTTTGCCGTTAGCATGATTACCGGGAGACTCTCAAACTCGGGTTCGCGCCGCAGGTTCTTGAGAACCTCAAATCCGTCCATGTAGGGCATCATGACGTCTAGCACAACCAGATTCGGTTTCTCGGCCTTGATTTTCTCGAGGCCCTCCTTGCCGTCATAGGCGGTTACGACCGTATAGCCTTGGCGTTCCAGGTTCACCTGGATCAATCGTACAATATGTCGCTCGTCGTCACAAACAAGAATCTTCAGGGCCATGGCTTTCTGCGCTTGATGCTACCCCAATAAGGGGCCGGGATATTGACGGGTTTGCACATTGCTTTGTTCTGCCGGCTCAGGATCACAGACTCTAGTCTGGTCAAAACATTTCGCTATGCAATGTTCACAGGGAGTATGCCTGCGTGACCCTAACGGAGTGGCTTGCATGATCTTGCGCTTGCAAATCGCTACGCTGAGGCGCAGGACTCAGTAAGTAATCAACCGATGGGCGGTATCGGCGATTTCTCGGACGCTCGGCAAGACGTGAGTCTCAAGGCTCTTGGCCCACGGAACGGGCGTATCCATGCGGGTAATCCGAAGCGGCGGGGCATCAAGATACTCGAAGGCAATGTCGCTGACGCGGGCAACCACGTCACCGGCAAATCCGCACGTGCGAGGAGCCTCATTGACCATCAGGAAACGATTGGTCTTTGCGACCGATTCAACGATGGTCTTCTCATCCAGCGGGTTTAAGGAGCGAAGGTCAATGACTTCAGCTTCATAGCCCTGCTTCTCTAGGTGAGCCGCTGCATCTAGGCAGTGGTAGACGTTCTGCCCGTAGCTGGCGATCGTGATGTCCTTGCCTTCGCGGCGAATCTTGGCTTGTCCGAGGGGAACGATGTAATCCTCATCGGGGATTTCTTCTTCAATCTTCGGGAGCCGATACAGATTCTTGATTTCGTAGAAAATGACCGGATTGGGGTCTCTCAATGCCGCCTTCAGCAAACCCTTGGCATCATAGGGGGTGCTGGGGCAGACAACCTTAAGTCCCGGGGAGTTTAGGAACCACGCCTCGTTCATTTGGGAGTGGTAGAGGGCGCCGCCTGAATAAGCTCCAGCGGGGCCCCGGACCACGATGGGCATGGTGGCGTCACCGGCCGTGCGGTAGTGGTACGTCGCCATCATATTGACGATCTGATCAAAACCGCAGGAGATGAAGTCAATGAACTGCATCTCAATCATGACGGTCTTGCCGTTCAGGGCCATCCCGACGGAGGTCCCGATGATCGCGGCTTCGCTGATCGGGGCGTCAATGACGCGGGCGGTTCCGAATTGCTCTTGCAGCCCCTCGGTTGTGCCAAAGGCCGAACCCAGAATGCCGATATCCTCGCCGATACAGATCATATCGTCGTTCCGCTCCATTTCTTCGGCAATCGCTTCCTTGAGCGCCGTAATGTAGTTCTTTTTTGTGTTTGTTGCGGTTGGCATGGTTCTAGTTGTTAGTTGTCAGCTGGGAGTTGGGAGTTGGGTCTCCAGGTTGGTCACGCTTCCCAAACTCCGAACTCCTAACTCAAAACTCTAATCTATTCGGCAAAAACCCACATCTCGCCCTCGTGGGCCTCGGGAGAGGGGCTATTGACGGCGAATTCGACGCCGCGCTTAACGTACTCGACGACTTCAGGTGGGAAGTCTTCGTCGCTCGCTTCGGTCGCGTGCTTGCGTTCAGCTTTGTACTTGTCCGCTTCGGCTTGAGTGAGATAACCCTTGGCGACGCAGATTTCCTTCATGATGGCGATGGGGTCGCGGCTGCGGCCAATATCAATTTCGTCCTGCGGGCGATACTTGGCGGCTCGGTCGTCATCGTGGTCGCCGTGGCCATAGCTACGATAGGTCTTGCACTCGATGATGCTGGGGCCCTTACCGGCGCGCGCCCATTCAACGCACTCCATCACTTTATCGTAAACATCAAGAACGTCCTGTCCATCGGCGATCAGGCCGGGGATACCATAACCATCGGCTCGGCGGGCGAAGTCGGGCAGGCTGTATTCGAGGTGGTTGGGCGTGCCGTATGCCCACTGGTTGTTTTCTACGATCGTGATGACCGGGAGCTTGTGGACGGCGGCAAAGTTAATGGCCTCGTGAAAGACGCCTTGGGCGGTGGAACCTTCGCCATTGTAGGTGAGAACGACCGAGTCGCCCCCATTCAGACGATCCGCATAAACGACGCCAGCGGCGGCTGGAATCGTGCCCGCCAGCATCGAAGTGGAGTGGATAATGTGTTTGGCCTTGCTACCGATGTGCGACCAGTTATCGCGAGCCCGGCTGGGGCTGGTGACTTTGCACCAAACTTGCGCGCACAGTTCTTCGATGGTGAGACCCATGCGGTCATTGTTGTCCCATCCGGCGCGGAGGTCCTTCAGGAAGAAGGCCGGCATATCGCGGTGAATCGGGCTGATCCAGTCATCGGGTCGGAGGCCATAAAGCGAGCCAACCAAAATCGCTTCTTGATTGTGGCTGGAGTACAAAGTACCGGTCAGGCGGCCACGGCGCTTCTCTTTGGCGAGCCGGATATCGAAGTATCGGGCCAGATAGAGCTGCTTGAGCAACTCAAGGTAATCGTCTTTGGATAATTGTGCGCGGGCCAGCGTTCCTTCGCTGTCTGCTTTGCCATTCGTCTTCGTCGCCGGGGTACTTGCCAAGATATCTCCAGAAAACTCGTTGCGAGTACAAAATTGTACCTTGA
>JADLGZ010000089.1 GCA_020849075.1 Fimbriimonadaceae bacterium
GGATGCAGGAAGCGGGATCGGTCCGATCGCCGAGAGGTTGGAATAGTTGCCCGCGTTGTCAATGGCGCGAACAGCCACATAGTAAGACCGACCAGGCACGAGACCCGTGACCTGTTTCGTGATTGTGGTACCGGACGTGATCCCACCGAACTGGCTATAACTCAATTCCGCTGAATTGATATTGCCAGCGTTGATTGGGTTGTTGCTCGTCCTAATTTCATAAGATGTTGCGGCTCCGGTAGCGCTGTCATCACCAGATGCGGAGAACTGAATCTCGATAGCGCTGGATGATCGGCGAGTCGCTTGCAAGCCAGTTGGTGAGTTTGGCGCGACAGTATCAATATCAAGGGCTTTTTGCAGGTTTGCCCGCCCCCCATTAACCGCCTCTCCCAAGGCTACCAATCGATCAGCCGAATACATCACCCGATCAATCGCTTGGCGAGCCGTCATGCTTGGGAAAGCTTGTCGGATTTGCCCGATAATAGCGGCGACCAGTGGGGTAGCCATGGAAGTACCGCTGATTGAGGCGTAGGAATTGTTGGGATACGTTGCGTAAATGTCGGAGCCAGGAGCCGCGATGTCTACCGTACGTCCAAAATTGGTGAAGGACGAGAACACATCTTGCCGCGTAGTCGATGCGACGAAGATGACATTGTTCCAAGCCTTCCTTAATGTGCCGCGGAGGTTGTCCACCCTTTCCGAGTTGTTGCCAGCAGAGTTTGCGTAGACGACATCGCGAGTTGCCGCCCGCCCCACCGCATCGCTGAATGTAGTGCTGTACGAGTCAATCGTGTAGCTAACAGAAATGACCTTGGCTCCATTGAGCGAAGCATAGTCAATTGCATTGGCAAGGGCGCTGTAAAAACTCACCGAACCGCCGGCAATTTGCAGGGGCATGAGCCGCACAAATTTCGCTCCTCCAGCCCCCCCAATGCCATTGTCTCGAACCATTGCAACGATTCCCGAGGTGTGCGTGCCGTGGGTGTTGCCGCTGCTGGGCAAGACATCACGGTCATTGTTGGAAAAGTCCCATCCGCGATCATCGTCGATGAAACCATTACTGTCGTTATCAATGCCGTCACCTGGCACCTCTCCCGGGTTCACCCAAACATTAGCGGCTAAATCAGGGTGGTTGATATCGGTTCCATTATCGAGCACCGCCACGACGACCGGGGTTGTTCCATTTGGGATCGTCGCCCAGCCCTCAGGGGCATCAACATCGGCATCTACCGTCCCTCCGCTCTGCCCAGTGTTATTCAAGGCCCACTGAGAACCGAAATTTGGGTCTGTTGCGGCCTGATCCGGCACGAGAGCGAAGTCAGGCTCCACGTACCGGAATGCTGGATCGCGCTGCATTCGCTGAATCACCTGAGTGACGGTCACCCCACGACTGAGATCAAAGGGACTGATCAGGGCTCGCACGAAATGAGGATTTTGGCAGTTTGGGTCAGATGACAGGCCATATCGGCCAAGCAAAAACCGGCGATTCTTAATCGGAACACTTTCATTGAAAGCTAGCAAAACGGCGTCAGGCGCAAACATCTTCAGCACTTGAAGAGTTGGCAATGAAGAATTTCCGGGATCAAATGGGCTAGCATGGGCGGGTCCAGCAAACGTTAGAATACAACCCAAAGACCAAAACCAACGAGAGACAGCATGGTTCATAGAACCTATCCATTATAAGCGAGGGTTGGGCCAAAACAAAATCAGCGGTAACCTTTTCGGCGAATGTCAAGAAGAATCGCTGTTATCGTTGGTAGCTTGAGAGAGGGCTCCCTCAATCGTCAATTTGCCCGCGCGTTGGTAAAGCTTGCACCGTCAACTTATGAGTTTCAGTTCATTGGAATCGGACAATTGCCCCTGTACAATCAGGATGAAGATCTAGCGCCATCGCCTTCGGTGACTTCATTCAGGGAGGAGGTCAAGGCCTGCCAAGCCGTCCTTTTCGTAACCCCTGAATACAATCGGTCCATCCCCGGTGTCCTCAAGAATGCGATTGATCAGGGATCGCGCCCGTCCAAGCAAAGTGTTTGGGCTCGGATGCCAGCCGGGATCGTTGGGGTATCGCCGGGGGCCATCAGGACGGCGGCTGCCCAACAGCACCTACGAACAATATTGGCCCACCTTGATATGCCGACCTTGGGCCAACCGGAGGCATTTATTCATGGAACGGAAGATAGTTTTGATGAAGCGGGAAACCTGTCGGAAGGTGTGGTCAAGTTTATGAAGCGGTGGATGGATGCCTTCCTAGAATTTGTCGAGGCAAACCAGCCTAAGTGACCGGCAACCACGCATCGCCCTCTCGCTTTCCGCGGAGCAAGGATCTTAGTCTCATATTCTCAGCCCGCTCAAGGTTCGGATCCGTTGCAACAATGTCTGTGGCTACCTGCTTGGCTTCTTCAAGCACCTTGAGGTCCTGAATGAGATCGGCAACCCGCAGGTCAAGGTTGCCGCTTTGCCGAGTTCCAAGCATGTCGCCGGGGCCCCGGAGACGCATGTCTTCCTCGGCAATTTTGAACCCGTCTTGGGTGGAGGCCATTACTTCCAAGCGGTCACGGGCTTCGTCCGTCGTCGCGTCGGCAATCAGTATGCAGTAACTCTGCTGATCGCCGCGCCCCACCCTTCCTCGGATCTGGTGAAGTTGGCTAAGGCCAAATCTATTGGCGTCCTCAATCACCATGATGGTGGCGTTCGGGACGTCAACCCCAACTTCAATAACAACCGTGCTCACGAGAACGTCCAGTTCGTGCTTTCTGAAGTGGTCCATAACGGTCTCCTTCTCCGCAGGCTTCATTTGGCCATGTAAGAGTCCGACCCGATAGTCACTGAACGCTCCATTGGAGAGCCGGTAGTGCAGGTCTACTGCCGCTTGCGTTTGGAGCTTCTCGCTCTCGGTGATCATCGGGCATACAAAATAGGCCTGCCTACCCTCGTTGAGAAGCTTGCTCACCGACTCGTATACAGTCTCTCTAGACTTGGCCATCTTCCAATGGGTCTTGATCGGCTTTCTCCCGGGGGGCATTTCATCAATGACGCTGACGTCAAGATCACCGTAAACGGTCATGCTCAGCGTTCGCGGGATCGGAGTTGCCGTCATGACGAGCACATCAGGTACGAGATCGCTCTTTTGTCGGAGGGCAAGGCGTTGAAGAACGCCGAATCGATGTTGTTCATCAATGATGGCAAGGCCAAGCTTGGCGAAATTGACCCCTTCCTGAATGATCGCGTGGGTGCCGACGATCACCTGTGCTGCCCCTGACTCGATTTGCTCGGTCGCTCGGCGCTTCTCGGCCGCTTTTTGCTTTCCAAGCACCAATTGCACATTCAACCCCAGGGGCTCAAACAACCTCGTCAGACTCATGGCATGTTGTTCGGCCAAGATTTCTGTTGGCGCCATCAACGCGCTCTGATAGCCAGAGCGAGCTGCGGCGATAATCGCGCATGCTGCTACGGCCGTTTTTCCTGAGCCAACATCGCCTTGCACCAGCCGATTCATCGGATGGCCCTTGCGCATATCCCCCCAGATTTCCCGCACGACCCGTTGTTGGGCACCTGTGAGCTCAAATGGCAGGATCTGCGTCAGCTCATTCTTTAGATTTCCGCCCCACTCGAACTTGATTCCGGGCTCCTGCTGAGTTGCGGCCCGACGCATCTGAACCATGAGCTGTATTGCAAGAAACTCGTCAAAGGCAATGCGATGCCTCGCCTGCGCTATTTCCTCAAGGGAATCTGGCTGGTGCATGTGACGCACTGCCCACCCAATGCCCGGAAGCCCCTGAGCTTTCCGAATGCTCACCGGGAGCGTCTCCTCTAGAAGGTCGGCGTATGAATTGATCGCCTGCGCCACCACCCGGCGAACGGATCGTTGCATCAGGCTCTCCGTCAAGCCATACACTGGCACGATGCGAGTAAATCCATCGGCATCTTCGTCAGGATCAATTACTTCCCACTCCGGGGAGTGGATTTCGCAGGCGTGCCCCCCGTCCTTTACGAGCCCGTAAGCAATGATTTCGCCCGTGGTGTCTCTTAGCCTTTTTGCAATCCATGGTTGGTTGAACCAAACCAGTACGATTTGCCCGGTTCCATCGTTGAGGATGCACTTGACGGGCGCTGCTCGCCCTCGGCTTGGTCGGGACTCCACATGGGTAATCGTCCCCCGAACCGTTACATGGTTCCCCGGTCTTGCCTCACGAATGGGCGGAAGGTGTCGGCGGTCTTCA
>JADLGZ010000090.1 GCA_020849075.1 Fimbriimonadaceae bacterium
GATCTGATCCAACGAGATTCGTTGCTGCGGCTCCTGAGTGGCATGTGTCGAGGATGACGATTTGCTTATTAGCCGGCATGGCCCGAAGCTTTGCTTCCAGGTCTTCGCCAGAAATACTCACATTGCCAACGTTGGCATCGGTCAGCGCCATTGGGTCGGCCTCAGAGGTCAGGAAGAAGTAGCCCGACTTCGATCCAATCTTATCCATACCATGGCCGGCGAAGAACACCATCACGATGTCACTGCTGGTGGCTTTCTTCCCAACTTCGTCAAACCACCGCATGATGTTGGCCCGTGTCGGACGGAGCAAGGGGTCGCTCTCTTTGGTGGTCATCTCAGTTACCAAAACTCGGTTGTCCAAGAATCCGGACGACACCTTCTGAATCGCCTTGCCTAAGTCTTCGGCATCGCTCGGCGGGGCCGCTAAGTCCTTAGATGAGCCCACATAGTCGCCAGCCCCCACGCAAAGTGCGTATAGCTTCACTTCAGGTGCTCGAAGCCCCTTTGGTACGCCAAGGTCAAGGGTCGTGGGCAACGATGTTAGCGTTCCCGAAGCATTGGAAACTTGAACTGAGATCATGTTTCCATGCCCCTTGGTGAGGAGGTTCTCCGGCAGAAGGTAGGGTCGCAGATCGTCCGCGCTTACCCGAAAGAAGCCAACACCCGTCTTTTGCAGGATTTCCTTACCGTTGACGCTAACCGTGACTTTACCGATACCTCCTTCATCCCGTTCTTCCAGCTCAACGTCTACGGCACCCTTTTCGTTTGCTACGAGCTTCACCGTTGGATAGAGATGTAGAGACTTCAGGTCTGGAACGTCTCTCTTTGGCTCCTTACTGGTTCCGAGGAGTTTTTGCAACAGGCCAGGATCCCAAAAGTACCCTTTGAACTGGGCAACATCGAGGGGCTCCAGCCCCCCTGCCCATTCGTACACATAGAGGGCGCCTCGAACGTCGTTCGGGTCATTGGCATCATATCGCCCTTCTGTGTCCATCACGAGCCAGGTCCCATCGCGCATCTGGACAAGATTGCCGAGCCGCTCGTAGGTCGTGGCATCCCATATGACAATTCCATCTACAAGGTCAACCGTCAAAATTCTCTTCTCGTCCGGCGAGAAGATGGCTTGCATTACGGTGTCATTAAGTTCAAAACGATGTAAGGTTTTTCCTGTCGCAGTATCGTGGACATAGACTTTGTTGTCCGTGTTATGTCGCCAAAGAAGCACCTTTGAGGCATCGGCTGAAAACACTTGATCTGCATCATCAACCACGGTGCTGGCATTGCTCACGGAGAAGACTTCGCTGGGGTTCTTCAGCGAGACCGCGGATAGGGCATTATCAAGCGCCATAACAAGATGGCTTCCGTCGCGACTAAACATGACACGCAGTGGCTCTCGCTGGGTAGAAGGTGCGATCGCGTGAGCGGCTGATCCCAAGAGTTTCCCGGACTGTGCCTCCCACCATGCGACTTTCTCCCGGCCCGCGCCCGCAATGATTTTGCCGTCCGCTGAAAACTTAAGGTTCCGTATCCCGAACTCATCGGCACGCTCCAGTGTGTGAAGTACTTTGCGGCTGTCAATGTCCCAAACTGAGTAGACCTTTCCCGCCATGTAAGGGCCATGTACAGCAAGCCGGGCATCGGGACTGATCGCTCCCGTGAAGCCAGGCTGCGCCTCATCGAATTTCACCGACCAAATCTCGTTGTCAAGCTTGAAGTCGTAGCAAGCGGCGGTGCCATCTTCCCAGTTCATCATGACGACATCGGAATTGGGTACGAACTCTGACGAATTGCCATCGTTTGAGTTAGCAGAGAAGACCCGCTTGCCTGTCCACAGGTCGTAGGCCAAAAATTTGATGGGTTGGATAAAGATATTCCCCGCCTCGTCTGCGAGGTTGAACCTGCCTGAATCCGAAAATTGCTCGCATGCAAAGGAAAAGGCCTGTTGATCCTGTGTTCTTTGGGGAAGGACAAGAATCTTACTCTCGATAAGGTTATCAATGAACAGGGAACCCGTAGCGTTTTTGCTTACCGCGAGGAGCCGATTGGGGCTAAGGAACCGAATTCGGACAATTGTCGTGGTCGCCCCCATGGTTGAGGCAAGTTCAGCTCCTTGCGAAAGGCTGTACTTTCGGAGTTCCCCACTCATCATCCCGAGCCAGACCACATCCGGCTGCGCGCCAAAGGCAGCTGCGGTCGGCATATCTCCCGGCTTCAATTTGAATGGGGTTTGTTGCCCGGAGACGAGATCCCACATGATGACCTTCTCATCGTCGCCGTGTGTGCCTAGGCGGGTCTTGTTTCGGTTCAGCCGAATCTCATCAACCGGAGCGCTATGACCCTTGAGTCGTTTTTGCTCGGCCCCCGTATTTGGGTCCACCAACACAAGGTCGCCTCCCTCTTCGCAGTACAAGATACTGGACTCATCGGGGAGTACGAACGCAGCGCCGACTTGGGATCTCAACCCCTCCGTTCGATCGCCGATCACGTTCGCCATCTTAAATCTTAGTTTTCCTGTCTTTGCGTCGTAGGCTTCGGCCCCAGAATTCATCCGAGAAACTACGACCGTGGTCCCCGCCTCATTGAGGTCAATCGTGCGAAAGAGCTGTTCTTCTTGGTTCTTTATTAAGATCTTCGAGTCGGTCTCGGGATTCCATAGGGCAATCGTGTTGCCCGACATCGCGGCTACGGTCTTTCCATCTGCCGACCAATCTACAGAGGCGACGTACGCATCAAGACCGGAAAGCCGCTTGAGTTCCTTTCCGTCCTTCGTGCTCACGATGTAAACATTGCCCGCGCCAGTGGTTACCGCCAAACGAGAACCATCCGGCGCAAACTTGGCATCAACGAAGAAATCCCCATCCGGGCTAGGAAACCGGGAAGTCTCATTGGCTCGGGCGAGATCCCACATACGAATTTCCTCCGCCCCAAGGGTTAAGGCCCACTTGCCGTCCCGGGACATGTTCACGACCGTTACTAGGTCAAGAGCTCCGCCCATCACCGCCAACATTCTCAGGTCCTTCCCGTCCCAGAGGCGAGGCGCAAACTGACGGGAATGAGTGATCAGGCGGGAGCCGTCAGCTGACTCTTCGATGTCGGCAAGCTGATAGTCGTTACTTTGCGGTACGAGTCGGAGTCGTGAAGTCGGATCCGTTAGTGACGAGGCAGCCTGTGCGATAACGCACAGGCTGCCCAAGGCGAGCGCAATGGAAAGGAGCCAAGCGCAACGGGTGGACATTATTAGTTATTCGGGAGGAATACCGGTTGTCCAGCTCGTGATGGGCTACTGAACTCAGTATTCGGCCCTTGCTTGAAACCCTTGCCCGTAGCGAACTCGTTAATTGCATCCACAAGGTCACGAGCTGGGGCTTTGGGTGACTCTTCAAGTACTGCGGTTAGGAGGAGCGTAAACAGACCATGTGCCGGCGCGTCGGGTGCTCCTCCGAGATCAACTGAAGGCTCGGTCTCCTTACTGGCATAGATCCACGCAGCTGTTCCCGGGGCGTCAGCCATAGACCGAGTCTTGAGAGAATCCACTCGGGGCCTAAAGTTGTTCATCATGGCTTGGGTCATGGGCTTGTAGTTTGCACCGGTGTGGCCCTTGTTCAAGAACTTATCCTTAGCCGGACGACCATTGACCATGAAGTCTCGTGACATCCCGCCGCTGAAGCAGCTATCGAAAACAAAGGTGACATTGACGCCCTTAGAAGTGAGAATCCCCTTGACCTCGTCGAAAAGGTCATCCACGACCACAGCGCCGTCAGCAAGAACAATGCACTCATCAATCTTGTCGTCGGGAGTTGGCTCCTTGGCCTTGTCGTTTTCAAGCTGGGCACCGTGCCCACTGTAGAAGAAGGACACATTATCGCCCGCTTTGGCTGTCGCGACGAGCCACTTAATATTCTCGAGAAAGCCCTTGGCACTGGCGTCCTTATCGTAGGACTTGCGGACATTGTCGGCCTTATATCCGTACTTGCCCGTGAGGAGCCCGAAGATTGATTCGCAATCGTTGACTGGGCCGGAGAGGTCGTTATCAATGACGTTCCCCTTTTCATCCTTGAGAGGATTACCTTGAGCATCGGTGGGGGTTGGATAATCCTTGATTCCCACAAGGTAGGCGTATGATTCTGCGCTAGCCGCAAATGGAGTAGCTGCGACGATGAGGGTGAAGACTGTCTGTAGTAGCTTATTCATTTTTGATCTATCCCATTATGTGTTAATGAACGGGTCCGTAGCATTAACGCGCATCTATGTGGGGAGTTTCACGAGCCACATTTCATGGTCCATGGCGTAGGCTCAAGTTAAGCTCCAAGGTACAATCTCAATCGCTATGTCTCAACCCCTCCCCGAGTGGCTGAAGATTCGGATACCTAGACCGGACACCATCACCGAAGTCGCTGAGATGATGCGGTCCAAGAATCTACACACGGTGTGCGAAAGCGCCCGGTGCCCTAATCTGGCCGAATGCTGGAGCAAGAAGACGGCCACCTTCATGATCTTGGGTAACACCTGCACCCGGTCTTGCGGATTCTGCGCGATCAATGTTGGGCGCGGTGAAGAACTGGATATGTTGGAGCCAGCTAACGTCGCTCATACCGCGAAGAAGATGGGCATGAAGCACGTGGTCGTGACCTCGGTGGCCCGTGATGATCTTAAGGATGAAGGAGCGGGGCAATTTGCGAAGACGATCTCGGCTTTGCACCGCGTGGTTCCCGAAACCATTGTCGAAGTGCTAACGCCAGATTTTAAGGCCAAGGCCGACTTGATCAAGCAAGTCACGGATGCCTTTCCCGAGATATACAACCACAATATTGAAACCATTGAGCGGTTGCATACTATTGTCCGCCCTCAGGCTCGCTATGCTCGGACTCTCCGTGTGCTGGAACTGGTACAGGAGCAAAACCCCAACATCTACACCAAGAGCGGCATCATGTTGGGCCTTGGCGAGACTCGCGAAGAGGTGCTAAAGACCTTGAAGGACCTGCGCGCTATCGGCTGCGATGCGGTGACGATTGGTCAGTACCTGCGTCCTACGATGAAGCACTTGCCGGTAACGAAATACATTCATCCCGATGAGTTCAAAGAGTACGAAAAGATCGGCGAAGAATTGGGTTTTGCCTTTGTAGCGTCTGGGCCTTTCATTCGATCAAGCTACAACGCAATTGAGTTTAGCAAGAAGGTTATGGCCGAACGACTTGAAAAGGCCGAAGTTGCCGTTGCTGCGCGGGGCTAAACCCAAGTAATAGTTTGGAGCGTCAGTAAGAGGTGCGCCCAATCGTCCGTATCGTTCGCATGATCGCCGGTCTCGGCGCGTGGACCATGTGGGCTCCCCCTATTCTGCTCACATCATGGGCGGCGATGTACTTGTGGGACTTCTTTGAGTATGCAACTGCTCCGGGTGTGCCCGTTGCTTTTGAGTACGATGGGCCCAAGGGTAAGGTCAGGGTCAGAGCCCAGTCATATGCGATTGATGTTACGGGCCGAAGGGCGATGGCGACTGGCCTGGAGGTTCGTTCTGCCACAAACACCAGAGTGGTCTCAGTCGCTCATGCGGTTATTGAGCAGGACAAGAACACTGTAACTCGTGTCCACGCCCATGATGTTGAGGCCGTACTCGAACGCAAGCCTAATGGCGACTTCACGTTCAACGACATCATGCCAAAGGCACCCGATACTAAGGGGCCCGAAGCCGCCGTTCAAGTGGAAGCGGACAACGTTGTCCTGAAGTACATTGACCGCACTCGGGGAATTGTTACGCTGAACGGAAGGGCAGACCGAATGATCGCGAACGGGTTTGGCTCTGGCTGGCTGGTCAACGGGACCGTATCCTTCGAGCGAGTTGGCGCAATCCTGCTGCAAGTACTCATAGGTCCGGACAATCTTTACGAAGTGGACCTGGGATTGCGTGATACCGAAGCCGCCCCGTTGCTCCCAGTGATCGAGCGGTACATGGGAACGGATGAGCGTCTGCCCTTTTCCTTGAAGACTGCTCGCTTAGATGGCAAGCTCCAATTAACAGGGGCCGCTGGGGCGGCGGTGCGATCCTACGGTGTGGTCCGTGTTCGGGCTGGCGGCCTTACCGCATCGGATTTCAGGGCGGAAAAGCTACTGGGTTCTCTGAAGTTGTATGGCGAACGAGCAACGGGAGCATTTGATGCCCATGGGAGCGGCCTCGAGCTTGATGCGGATAGATTCGCATTTGACTGGTCAAAGGGGCCTAAGGTCTACGCTCAAGGAGAGGCCAGGTTGGCTGATATCGCCGAAGTTCCTCGACAGTGGCGACGGGGACTACCGCACAATATCGCAGTAGGGGCGGGTGCATTTAAGGGTGAGGCCGGTTGGCAGGGCAACCGTTGGCAGGTTAATGGTGACGTGACCGCTAGTAAGCTTAGTTTTTCCGGCGAACAAGTAAGCGGTCTGCAGCTGAAGCTCGCTGCTTCCGAACGCAGCATGGTCGGCAGAGTGGACCGGGCCCGGTGGAGCGGGGCATCCCTAACTGGGGCATTCAATTTTTCGCCCCGGACAGGCGCCATGGATGCCTTCCTTGAAAGTAAGGCTGTCAATTTGGCACCCTTGGCAAGGCGGACCCAAATGCCATTGTCGGGGTCGGGGAATTTGCGGGTTGCCATCTCATCCCCGAATGGCAAGTCGCAACTTTGGGTGTCGAGTTCAGGGCAAGCGCGGTACCGGCTGGACAACGGGAAACTCATCTCGGGCAAATATGAAACTCGGCTTAGCGGTACGCCCGACCGACTAAACTTGGATCAAGCAATTCTGAAGGGGCAGGAGGGCATGTTGGCTGCGACCGGCAACATTCATTTGCGTAGCAAACACTTGGACTTAGCCGTTTTCGGTGGACAGTTAAGGACAAAAGTATTCGCGCCGGATACCGACGGGGAGGCCTTTCTTTCGGGCAAGGTAAAGGGAACCTTTAGCAATCCTCAGTTCACGAGCGTGGTGGATATTCATAACCTTGCCATTGGTGACACCAAGTTACCGTGGCTCCAACTGCAAGCCAGCGGTAACCCAGCGAGGATTAAGTTTGCCCAGATTCAGGGTCAGTACGGCTTTAGTCGTATTAACGGGGACATAGTCTACGAGACCAAGTCTGGGCGACTAACCGGGACGTTCAACTCCCCCGCCCTTCAACTTGCCGAGTTTGGTAGCGGAAACGCAGCAGGAATTGTTCGGGTCCGAGATGGGCGGATCAATGGGACACTAGCCAAGCCTCAGATTAGCGCTGACATTGAGGGGGGCACGATTTCATACTCAGGGGCCACCCTTGCGGGCCTCTCCGCCAAGGTCTCGGCAAGTAACGATCTGATCAAGGTCCTGAGCGGAAAAGTTGAAGTCGCCGATGGGGATCGAACAGGAACGGTTGATTTCAGTGGCCAATATAGCCTAAATGGGCGGTCCGGCGAAGTAGAGGCCACCTGGAACAGCTTGCCGTTGCGCCCCCTCGCCCAGTTTGACGAGAGGTTTGCTGTACAGGGTGAAACCACGGGTACGGCGAAGTTTGCGTTAAATTCCCGAGGACCAGTTTCAGGTTCAGTCAGCGGCACGATGTCGGAAGTTGCACTCAACGGCGAACTCGTTGGTTCGGGGCCATTTGAGGCTAACGTCAAGGATGGTCAGTGGACCGCTACGGGGGCTATCGGGTCACTAGATCGGTTTGCATCGCTGGACGAACTGAAGTCGGATCAGAAGGGCAATCTGAGCGGCAAGCTAACTTCTTTCAATGTCAGGGCGGAAGCGTTGCTTCGGTTAACTCGAGCCCAGTGGAAGGAAGCACCCGAAGATGTCCAACGCTTTGTGGCGAGTTTGACGGGGGAGGTGGATGGCACCCTCAACTTCTCGAATATTGATAACCAATTTCGCCTGCAAACAGACGATTTGACCGTCACGGACCTAAGCGTCAACGGGCGAGCTGTGGGGAACCTGAGTGCGAGTATCTTTCGCGATGGGCCAGCTTGGCAGGTTGCCAAGGCCGAGTTATCGAATGGGGCAGAGCGTTTGAGTGGTTCTGGCCGATTACATGATAATGGCGAACTGGAGTTCGAAGGGGAAGCAAATAAGGTCGGACTTTCGTGGCTGAATGCTTTGAACCCCGACATGACGGTGATTCCGGCCACGGCTGACGCATCGTTCATCCTGAACGGTAAGAGTGACAACCCTCACATCCTCGCCTCATTGAAGGTGGAAGGGGTGCCAACGGGCAACTCGGAGGCCCGTGACCTGCCGCCAAGTTTGAACCTAGATCAAATTGAGCTAAAGGATCGGCAAGTTGCTGCCAGTGGGGCATTTCAAGCTCAAGGGTTCACCGGTTCCGTACTCTTCCAAGGACCTCTCGCCTCTTTGATGCCGGCACCGAAGGAGGGGCGGAATCCAGGAGAGAAATTCAGCTTAGAGGCTACAGTCGCACAACGTCAAATCGTGGAGTTCAAGGACCTACTAACGTTTCTTGATTTTGATCGTAGTTCGGGATCCCTCGGCGGCAAAGTCTCAGCCGTCGGTACGGTTGATGCAGTCAAGCTATCGGGCGGCTTGGGGTTTGGCGGATCACAGGGGAAGCTTGCCTTTACAGGTTACCGAACCGAACTCATCAATCCCATTCTTAACCTAGCGTTGCGCGATGACAACCTGGAGTTCACCGCGACAGCTGCTGGGAGCCAAGGTGGATCCTTAAGCGCAAATCTCCGGATTCCGGGCACGTTACCCACAGGCTCCTTCGAAGAGTGGTTGGCCGCAACTCCCATCACTGGGGAAGTGAATCTCAATGAACTCAAAGTGGACGAAGGTGCTTCCTCAAAGGGGAATCAAGTCTTAGGAACGTTGGGGACGGTTGCTCGCGAGACGGGTGCGCCCGCTCCAATTCAAATTAGTGGCAACCTGAATTCGCCCCTTATCGCCGGAAAAGTTCAAGTATCGGGTGCTAACGGTGACATACCTGCGTTCACCCCGCCGGAGCCCGGTCCAAAACCTCCCGTTGATCCAAGATTTGACTTGGAGTTTGCATCGGCCAACCCGATAAGCATCCGAACGGTGTCGGCCACGATGATCGCGCAGGCATCGGGTTCCTTGAAGGGAAGCCTTCTGCGCCCACAAGCAGAGGGCACATTCTTCGTGGATGGTGGATCACTTCGCCTACCAAATGCCCGAATCAAATTAGATGAGGGCGGGCTTGTTAACTTCCAGATGCGAACAAACGCACTGGGGGAAACGACGGTTGAGGTGCCAGTTACGCTTACTGGGAGAACTTCGGTCAGTGCCCGAGGGCCCAGTTCTGGCTACCAACGATATGACATCGAGATTCAGGTGAACGGAGACCTGATGCAACAGGGCGATCTCCAGCTCATTGGACGAAGCGACCCGAATGATCTGACTCAAGAGCAGATCCTTGCGATCATTGGGCAACGCGACCTCCTTGAAGCTCTAGCGACCGGCACCCAGAGCGCTCGAGGTGGGGAGTTCCGTGATGCGGTGATTGGGCTCTTGTTACCGACAATCAGCGACCGACTTACGGCAGAACTGGCACAGCAACTCGACCTTGATTACATTTCGTTAGATTACAATCCCTTCGAAGGTGCCATCCTGAGCGCGGCAAAGAGCTTCAACAAGTTCGTCACGCTGGAGGCGCGGCGTGCAATCACCGAGCAACGGTTCCTAGACGCAATTCAATATGAGCTCCGATTGGTTTACCGTGTTCCAACCAACAATCCCCTCCTTAGTCGGTCCAGATTTGTCATGAGCACGAGTAACCGTGCCGCATGGCGCATCGCTATTGAGTTCTCAACGAAGTTCTAGCGTCGGTCACCTGAAGGCCCGGTCTCATTCATCCGGTACTGATTCCGAAACAAGTACAATCTCCGGTGCCTAGGCGATGAAAAATCTCTTGCTTAAATGGTTGGCTCTCACCATTGCCGTTGTCATTGCCGCGATAATCCTGCCCGGATTTGATGCGAATACCAGTGAGACTAAGAATATTGTGCCCCTCTTCCTTGGCAGCGCGGTCCTTGCCGTGGTGAACATGTTCGTGGGTGGATTTTTAAAGCTGATCGCTAAGCCTGTTAATTGCCTCACTCTAGGGCTGGCGGCGCTAGTCATCAATGCCCTGATGCTGTGGTGGGTTGGCACGATGGGGTTTGGCTTCAAGGTGGATGGCTTCTTGCCCGCCTTCCTAGGCAGCCTCATTGTCTCTGCCGTTAATGGGGTCCTTGGCGGCATCCTTCTGCCTGATAAGGAGCGCAAGGACTAGATGTTCAATCGGCGGAAGTTGCGACGCGCCCTTGCGCCAACCGCCGATCTCGGAGGATCCATTGTCGCCGCCACACTGGGCTTGGCTCTGCTCATTGGCGGTTTGACTTTAAGTTTTCGCACAGTGGCCACCCCTGTTCTGGCTTGGGTGAAAGCTGCGTGGTTCACCTTTGTTCACAGCTTTGGAGTGACGAGTGCGGAGTACGCCAATCACCTACTGGGCGGGGCCTTGCTCATCCTGGGTTTTGTGCTTACGTACGTGGGCATTCGTTCAATAATGGCCCGCCTATTCCGGACCCTGTCGCCAGGAGCGGCTGGATCTGTCGGGGCACTTTATGTTCGCAAACAACAATTAGCTCAGGGGCCAAAAATCGTTTGTTTGGGGGGTGGAACTGGGCTTTCGACCCTTTTGCGTGGCCTCAAGAACTATAGTTCGAACATCACCGCCGTTGTTACGGTAACGGATGATGGCGGGTCCAGCGGTCGCTTGAGCGAAGAACTCGGCATTATTCCGCCTGGCGATTTGCGAAACTGCCTAGTCGCCCTTGCCGATGCGGAAAAGCTCATGACCGATCTTTTCCAGTATCGCTTTAAGGGAAAGCGCGGATCGCTGAGTGGCCACAGTTTAGGCAATCTCCTGATCGCAGGACTTATCGAACAGTGTGGTGGTGACTTTGAGCGTGCCCTAAATATGGCAAGCGAAGTCTTGGCGATTCGCGGTCGGGTCATGCCATCAACATTAGAGCGAGTTCGACTCAAAGCGCTTTTGGAGGACGGTAAGGAAGTCTTTGGTGAAACCAACATTGCGGCCTCCGGGGGGCGGATCCGGCGGATTTTCATGGAGCCAAATAATGCCCACGCCTTCCCCGATGCCATCGAGGCGATTCGCGAAGCAGAACTGGTTGTCATGGGGCCGGGAAGCGTCTATTCGAGTGTTATCCCGAACCTGCTGGTGCCGGGAATACCGGAAGCTATTCGGGATAGCCGGGCAACCAAGGCCTACATTTGCAATGTGATGACGCAACCGGGCGAGAGCGATTCATTCACGGCCGCCGAGCATGTGCTAGCCATTGAGGCAAATGTTAGCCACCGCTTGTTTGATTTCGTACTTGTGAACAACCAACTTCCCTCATCGAACACGCTCGAAAAGTATCGCGACAAAGATCAATATCCCGTAGAAGCGGATGTTGACCGAATTCGATCAATGGGATTTGGTATTGTCCGTGGCGAGTTTATGAGTGAGTCAGACTATGTGCGCCATGATCCGTCTCGCATGGCAGAAGCCTTGATCAAACTGTTAAACCGATGAGCTTTGATCCTGCCCGCGTCATGATTCTCAGCGGCCCAAGCGGGGTCGGGAAAGACAGCGTGCTAGATAGGTGGATGGAACGGAATCCCAAAGTTGAGAGGGTGATTGCAGTCACCACGCGTGCTCCGCGGGAGGGGGAGGTTGACGGTACTAGCTATCACTTTGTTAGTCAGGCTGAGTTTGATCGTGCTAGGGCTAGCGGCCAATTCCTAGAGGCCAAAAATGTTCACGGGAACTGGTATGCGACCCCGATGGCTGGTGTTGAGGCCATCCTGAAATGTGATGGTATCGCCATTCTGAAGATTGATGTCCAAGGTGCGCGAGAGATTGTGGCCAAACACCCCGACGTTCTCACTGTATTTCTGTTGCCGCCCTCGATGGAGGAGTTGGAGCGGCGTATCCGGGGTAGGCAAACCGATCAAGACTCCAGTATCGTAGTTCGCCTCAAGAATGCCAAGGACGAAATTTGTGCTTCAAGCTTCTACAAACATAGATTGGTGAACGATGACCTTGAAAAGGTTGTTGATCAATTGGAAGCGATAGTAACCCACTGAGATTCTCCCAACCGAACATGCACCCAATCCTCTTTCACATAGGCAACTTCCCGGTCCGTAGCTTCGGGGTGATGCTGATGATCGCATTCCTAGTTGCGATTATCATCGCGACCAAGCGAGCACCAAGGTTTGGTCTGACACCCCTCCAGATCCAAGACGGGGCCGTCTGGATCATCATTTTGGGGGTTCTGTTTGCACGAATCACCTTCATTGCCCAAGAATGGGGGACCTACCAGGGGAGGCCCCAAGAAATCTTCAAACTCCAGATGGATGGGCTGACCAGCTTTGGTGGTTTGTTTGGAGGCGCCTTAGGTGTCCTGATCTATTCAAAGCTAAAGCACTTCCACCCCTTACAACTACTTGACACGATAGGCGTACCAATGTTAGTCGCGAGCGCCATTGGTCGGATTGGGTGCTTGTTGAATGGGTGTTGTTACGGGCACGCCTGTCTAACTTCACCGCCGGGGGTTGTCCTGCACGACGCCCACGGCGGGATACTGCGGGGTCCCCATGGGGAAGGCTTCTTCCTGCCGGCTCAGCTAATTGACTCTGCGCTCGCACTCGCTGGAGCCATCGTGATCTCGCGGTTGGAGCGGCGCCCCAGTTGGCCACGAGGGCTCACGGTTGGGCTCACATTTGTTGCCTATGGCTTCGCTCGCTTCATCTACGAGTACTTCCGGGCGGGGTCAAGTTCGGTATTGTTTCCGAATTCGCCCGTTACTCACGCTCAACTAGCTGCATTTGCCCTTGCCTTGGTTGGTACTGGGATTTCGCTCTGGGCAAGGCGTCGCCCAATAGTTAAGGTATCCTAGCCCAACAAATGCGAGTACGAAATAAAGAACTGCGAAACAAGTGGCATCGCAAAGAGCAGAAGATCAAGGAGTTGATCAAGGAGGCGAAGGCAGGCGGCAAGAAGGAGAAGCCAGTGAAGGCGGAAAAACCGGTAGCCGCTAAGAAGCCCGCCGCACCGAAGAAGCCCGCGGCCAAGAAAGCTCCCGCGAAGAAAGCAGCAGAAGCCGGCGAATAATTCATTCGCTCAATTGAAAAAGCGGCGCGAGGTTTAGCCAAGCGCCGCTTTTTTGTGCATGACGGCCAAACCTGAAACGGAGATTAGAGACTGTGGTTCAAGAACTTGCCCTTAAGTTTCTGGTTTGACATCCCGAACATCTACCTGGGTCCCATGTGGATTCGGAGTTTTACGATGGTCAAATCGGCCCAATCAATAGAAATCTCCAGTAGGGAGAATGTGCAATTTCGGGAACTCAGCAATGAGGTGAACGAAATCGTAGAGGCAGGGGCGCTGAAGGCGGCCCGCGCTTTCGAAGATTGGCGGTCGGTCCTTGAATGGTCTCGATTTACTCGGGACTTGAACCAGGCGTACCTCCGGTCCCACGCGCAGGAAGGAACACGATGTTAGGCAAAAAGAGTTTCGTCGGGGTGGATTTTGGCCACCACACGATCAAAGCAGCGTTCGCAGAGCGATCTGCCCAAGGTTGGAAGATCACCAAGGCAGGCTGGGTGCCAACCCCGCCTGATTGCATCAAAGAGGGCATTCTCATTAGTCCAGAACCCGTTGCGGCGGCCCTCAAAGCCTTGTTGCGCCACACTGGTATCACCGCCAAGAGCGCCGTTCTCAGTGTGCAAGGTAGCACGGTCGTGGTTCGTACCGTGCGCATGCCCAAGATGGCCGAGAGCGTTTTGCGCAAGTCCATTCGGTTTGAGGCGGGTCGCTATGTGCCTACGTCCGTGGAAGAGGCCTTCATCGAGTTTGAAATTCTAGGTGACGCCGAGGATGGTCAAATGGATGTCTTGATCGTTGCGGCTCCGAAGGACTTTGTTGAAAGCCGGGTCGCCGCGGCTCAGATGGCGGGCCTTGAAGTCGACACCGTAGACGTCAGCCCATTTGCTGCGTACCGCTCGCTTGTTGAAACTGATGACACCAAGGCGTGGGAGCACGAGACCTTCGCTCTTATTGACCTAGGTTCAGGTGCAAACACCGTGAGCGTGATCACCGAAGGGCAGTTTGCCATGACCCGTACGATAACCAATGGTCACGGGGCGGCACTCACCGAGGCGTTGCGCACCTTCTTCGACCTCTCACCTGAGGACGCCGAGGCTGGCAAGACAGCCCTTGATGTCAAGGAATTGCTGGATGAGGAACCGCAGGAGAATCCGCCATTGAGGGTCCTGCACCCATACCTAGACGAGCTGGTGCGCGAAATCCGCCGATCGCTCAATTACTACGAATCGCAAGCAGTAGATGGTCAGGCTCCGAAGCCGATCAAGTCCATTGTTCTGACGGGTGGCGGAGCCAAGCTCACTGGAATAGGTGACTACCTCGGCAGTAAGTTGGGGTTGTCCGTAACCACGATGGGAGCATTCGAGAATCCGAGGGTTATCAATCAGACCCCTCACGACTTTGGCGCAGGCCATGAGTTCAGCGTGGTCGCTGGCTTGGCCATGCGACCTACCATGAAGGCAGCATAAGAGGAAGACAATGCCACTTATTAATCTAATTCACGAACAGCGCCAGGCGACTCGTAACAATGAGCGTAAGGAACGCATGGCTCTCGCCGGCTTAATTGCCACAGCGGTTGTATGTGCCGGGGCTTGGGGGTCCATTTGGTTTGCGGGTGAGAACACTAAGAACGAAGCCGCTGAACTGCAGGCTCAGGTTGACAAGCTAAAGCCAATCAAGCAAGCCATCCAGGCCAGCGAAATGCAGTTCAATGCGCTTAGCCCAAGACTTGCTACCCTGCAAGATGCTGCAATGAGCACGCAACGATGGGGGAGGGTGATGGATCATCTGTCCCACAACGTTCCGACCGGCGTGTGGCTGACCCAAGTGAAATGTATGCAGGCCGCAGTGACGGACCCGGTGTCCATTGAGTTGCAAGGCCTAGCTCCTAGCCAGGAATTGGCGTCCGAGTTCATCCTGCGCGTGCAAGCGAGTGAAGACCTCGAGAATGTCGTACTGAAATCAACATCTGGTGACCAAGTTAATGAGCGCCAATTGATCCGTTTCGAAGTGAAGGGAGATCTCGTGGGTACCGCGAAAGCTGCACCCGCAGTTGACGAGAAGTCGGAGGGAACGAAGTGAAATCCAGCAAGATACTAATTCTTTTGAGCCTAGCCGTCTTTGCCGCTGGCGGCACGGCATGCTATTACCAGTGGCAAGACCTGTCGAGCAATCAGGAAAAGACAGCTCAACTGCGATCTCAGGTGTCGAAGCAGGCTGATGTTCAGAAGCAGCTTGATGAGATTACACTCAAGGTTGATCAGTCTCAGGAAAAGCTCAATCACCTTGAGCAAGGGGTTCCGGTCCGTGCCTACGTGCCGACACTGATGGCGGAGATTGAGAGCCTTGGCAAGCTGAATGGCATTCGAGTGACGGGTGTTCGCCCTATGGCGGCAAAGTTTGCCAACCCAGTGAAGAAACCGACGGCTGGAGAAGAACCAGTAGTTGAAGCACGAAAGACCTATGAAGAGCAATTGGTCGAAGTCAAGGGCATGGGCCATTTCCTTAAAGTGCTTTCATTCCTTGAGCAGCTTGAGAGCTTTCCCAAGATTGTTGCGGTCCAGTCCGTGACAATGATCCCAAAGAATGATTTGAACTCCAAGAGCGATCCATCTGCATTGGAAATCGTGATTGAAATCAAGGCATTCGTGTTCCCGAGTTCTGTCCCAAGCCGAACTCGATTGACCGAATCAGAGGTGAACCATGAAGGCGCCTAACGACAAGAAACAAACCATTATTCTCGGTGCCCTTGGTGCCGTGCTCCTCGGAGTTGGAGCGTTCCAATTCATTGGCGGCGGAGGTGGCTCAACCGCTCCCAAGCTTAAGCCAGCTACCCAAGTGTCTCAGGACGCTGATGCTGCCGCAAGTGTGGACGACCGCCTTGACAACGAGTATGTACGAATGCCGCTACCTCAGCGAGATCCGTTTACGCCGCAAGTTCTTCCCAATGACGGCACACCGCCATCTGCCCCTCAGCAGGCAGCTCCTCGCCCTGTTTCTGGATACGCTGGTGTAAACCCCATGCCTGTCCCTGGTCCGGGGCCAATGGGTGGTGACCTACCGCCTCAGATGCCCTACCCTGTAGAAAATGCAGGCAACCAAGCGTCTAATCGTCCGGCTCCTCCGTCTATGAAGCTGTCGGGAGTTGTCATCGGTGGCCGGCAGGTCGCCTTGATTCAAACCGAAAGCGGGAATCAGCGCACGGTGAAGGTTGGTGACACGATTGGTGGCCAGAAAGTGGTCTCAATTACCCGACGTGGAGTGGTGTTAGAAGGACACGGTCAGCGTTCAACGCTGACGCTTGAGGACAATGCGGACAACTAAACGATTCAGTCATCTCTTGACCGTCAGCTTAATAGCTGCGGCGTCGCTCTCGTCAGCCCAGGGGCTCGTAACGGGGGTTAGTGTCGCAAGCTCAAGCAATGGCTTGGCCGTAGTGGTGCGGGGACAAAAGCTTGCTGCGCCAAGCATCAGTCGGGCTGAAAACGGAACGGTCTATGTTGCAAGCTTTCGTGGTGAACTGAAAGTTGTCGCGGGCAAGAACTCAGTGAATCGTCACGGGGTCACCACGGTACAGTGGTCGCAAGCGTCCAAGCACCCCCCAGTTTCTCGTATTGTTCTGCGGCTTCAGCCCTCAAACGCGCCCGTCGTTGCTCCCATCGAAGGTGGATACAAGATCACCTTGGGCTCACCAGAGCCCGAGCTAATGAATCCGCCAGTTGCGGTTCCAATTGCGGGACCCATTGGTCAGACGGTCAGTGCTCAAGCGACTCCGTCAACTCCAGTCTTGCCCCTGCCTCAACCGAGCCCGAAACCGGTAACGGCGGCCGCAACGCCGAAGCCGATGAATCCGCTTGTGTCGCAGATCGTCCCCGCTTCTGCCTCTTCCGTTGGTAAGACCGTAACTCTAGAGTTTGATGACGCTAAGGTCAGCCAGATTCTTAAGGCCATCGCCATCCAAGCGGGCGTGAACATTGTTACGGCGCCAGAAGTTGAGGATAAGAAGCTCACCATCAAACTGGAGAAGGTCACGACTGACCACGCGATGAACGTGATTACTGCAATGTCAGGCTTGAGATATCAGCAAGTCGGCAACACGATCGTCGTAGCTCCTGCTGATCGGCTGGATGAGATTGTCCGCAACATTAAGGGTCCGAGTGCATCAATTGGCACCCAAGCAGCGACAACACCCGAAAAGGTGGAATCCCGCATAGTCCCCGTTTACAGCCATCGCCGCACTCAAGTCGAGACGGCGGTGTACCGCACTCTACCTCGAACATCCAACAGCGGAGGGTATGAATTGGTTTGGCCTGAGGAAGCAGATGATTACGTAATGATCATTGGTGCCCCGTCTCGCCTTGGTGAAGCCGAAAGATCTGTACGGTCCATTGATCAACAAATCTGCACCGCGCTGGGTGTGTCATCCGGAGGGGGGGCGGACGCTGATGAGTTCGTGGTCTACGATGTTCAATACAGCGAACCCCGAGCTCTTCGCGATGAACTTGTCCAACACGTTCACGGCCTTCGCGTTTCAATTTCACCCGGTGCCGTTGGAAACCCTCGGCTGTATGACCCCAAGGGTACCACGGCCGTATACGGTGGTTCGGCATCAACGCCCTTGGCTGCTCAAGCCCAGGCGGGGGGAGCCGCTGGCGGAACAGAAGAAAAGCAAGGGGCGGCCGGCGGGACGAAGGGATTCCAAGGCGGTCTTCAGCAACC
>JADLGZ010000091.1 GCA_020849075.1 Fimbriimonadaceae bacterium
CTTGAGTTGCCGAACGAGAAGGTGTTTGTGAACGTTCAAAAGTACGGCAATACGTCCGGCGGCTCCATCCCCATCGCGTTGAGCGAGGCCGTCGAGCAGGGCCGTTTGAAGAAGGGTGATCTTGTGATGACCGTCGGCTTTGGTGCGGGCCTTGTTTGGGGCGCTAATCTGATCCGTTGGTGAGCCCGGTACACTGAGCATTCGAATGCCAGAACTACTGCTGGAACTGGGAATGGAAGAGTTGCCCGCTTCTTTTGTGGAACGGGCATTTCAACAATTGCGGACCGAAATCGTGGCTCGCCTTAACGAAGAAGGTATTGCCGCCGGCGAAGCAGAAGCGATCGGAACCCCACGACGCCTCATCGTACGCGTGAAGGATGTTGCCGAAATCCAGCCAGATCGTTCATCGGAGGTCCGAGGACCAGCGCTGAAGGCGGCTTATGACGAAGCCGGTAACCCGACCAAGGCTCTGGAAGGTTTTTGTCGCGGCCAGGAGGTCCCTCTCGATTCCGTGACCAAGGACGACACTTACGTTTGGGCGACGAAACTGACAGTAGGCAGGCCAACACTGGATGTTTTGCCCAATCTCTTGGAGAGTTCGATTCGTGCCCTCTCCTTTGACAAGTCAATGCGATGGGGAGCGAACCGAATGCGGTTTGCCCGTCCAATCCGTTGGATTCTCGCGACCTATGCCGGCGAGGCCATTCCATTTACCGTCGAGACGGTTACAAGCGATGTGCAAAGTCGTGGGCATCGCTTTAACTTTCCAGGTTCGTTCGAAGCCAAGTCGTGGGATGACCTCTTGCGGGAGTTGCGCCAGCGCCAAGTCGAACCAGATCCGGCAGTTCGCCGCCAGCGCATTCTTGACGGCGCTGTGCAATCGGCAACGGGGCAGCCCGACCTCAGCGAATCACTAGTGGACGAGAACACCTTTCTCACCGAGTGGCCCGAGGCCTTGGAGGGAGAATTCAAACCGGAATACCTTGTCCTTCCTGAGCCCGTTCTTGTTACCGCGATGGCCAAGCACGAACGCTTCTTCCCCGTTCGGGACTCAGGCGGAAAGATCACCAATCGGTTTATTTCCATTCGAAATGGCGGAGACGAAGCCACCGTCCGGGCGGGCAATGCGTGGGTGTTGAATGCGCGATTCAATGACGCCAAATTCTTCTTTGATGAAGACGCCAACTACAAAATGGACGACTTCCTTGTCCGGACTGAGCGTATGTTGTTCCAAGAGAAACTGGGCACCGTACGAGAGAGGGCGTACCGTCTTTCCAACTTAGCGGGCGAGCTTAGCAATGGAAGCGAAGACGCGAAGAAGGCTGGGCTTTACATGAAGGCGGACCTGAGTACTGGGCTTGTCAGCGAACTCGCTAGCCTCCAGGGCATCATCGGCGGCGAATACTGTCGGCGCGAAGGATGGTCCGATGACATTGCTCATGCGTTGAGTGTGCAGTACGCTCCCGAACTCGCCAAATCGGATGTCGCACGAGCCGTCATCGCTGCAGATCAGCTTGATAAGTTAGCTGGCTATCTTGGGCTTGGTCTTGCTCCGAGCGGTAGTAGTGATCCCTATGGCCTTCGACGAGCTGCGACAATCTTGATCGAGCTTGCGTGGAATTGGCCCTCACAAAATTCGTGGCTAAACTCATTCCAGTGTGCTCTCGCGAATTACAGCAACGTAACCTTAGACAGTGCTAAGGCAGAGATAGCTCTTTGCGATATTTTTTCCGGTCGTTACAAGGCCCTTCTTGCCGAGGCACGCTACGATTTGCTGGATGCAGCCATGCTTGATTCTGAGCCGGCTGAGCTGCTCAACCCTAACGCGGTGAAGTTTCGGCTGCAGGTCCTCCAACTTGCGGCACTAGACGAGGCCCTAGTCCAAGCCGCCACCCGGCCGCTTAATATCGTAGCGGCGGCCAAGTCAAAGGGGATATCTATTCCCGCGCTTAGGGTTCAGGATCTCGAGTCACCAGCGGGGCTTGCGCTTTCGGAGGCGGCCAATCAGTTCCAAGTCCACTCTGACGCAGAAGTGTTCGCCAAGGAGATCCGAACCCTGGTTGCTCCAATCAACGCGTTCTTTGATTCGACAATGGTCATGGTAGAAGAGCCCCGAGTTCGCGACGCGAGGCTGGGACTCCTAGAGTTCGTCGGTCAGAAGCTCCTCCTGGCGGGGGACTGGACGAAAGTGGTTATGGAGTGATGCTCGACGCCGCGATCGAATACCTGCAATCATCGGTCGCTCCGAATGCGAATACGCTTGACTCAAACCCTGAAGCCTTAAGTGAAGCCCTCCATGGGCTATGCGATCGGGGGCTAATGGCACTGAAGCGGCCCCAAGAGTTTGGAGGTCCAGCTTGGCCAGAGTCGGATTTCCGGACTTTTCAGGAGGAAGTCGCCCGGGCTAGCGGTGCTCTTGCCTTTCTGCAGACTCAGCACCAAAGTGCGGTCGGGTTGATCGCAAAAGGCAGTAACGAGGACTTAAAGCGCGAGATTTTGCCGCGTATGCATGGAGACCAAGAACTCACCGGGATAGCCTTCAGCCAACTACGTCGGCCAGGCCCACCGATAACCCGTGCCGAACGTGCACCGGGGGGCTACATCATTAATGGCTCGTTACCTTGGGCTACCGGGCACACCTTCTTTCGTCACGTGATCCTCGGAGCAACTCTAGAAGATGGTAGTTCTGTGTTCGGACTAGCGCCATTCGCGTCGACCGAGACGATCAAGTACAGTCCTCCAATGCGGCTCGCGGCAATGGAAAGCGCCCAGACCGTTTCGGCCGAGATTCATAATCATTTTCTGGCCGATGAGGTCGTGGTGGATATCAAGCCGCCGGGATGGATATTGCGCAATGACATGATTAACATCACCTTGCAAGGGTTCTTTGCAATCGGATGCGCTCGCGCCGGGGTAGATGTGATCCGCCATGCGGCTGGTCAACGTGACCGTCATGCGTTAGTCCACGCTGCCGCCCTTCTTGATTCAGAAATTTCGACGTGCCGCCAGCGACTTCAGGCCGCACAAATTGCCAGCGAGGAGACCACGCAGGAAAAGTTGGCGCTACGAGCTTGGGCAATTGATCTCGCAGGGCGTTGCGCCCATGCCGCCGTAGCCGCAAGTGGCGGGCGGGCGAATAGCACGGATCATCCAGCCCAGAGGATCACCCGTGAGGCCATGGTATTTACGGTCAGTGCGCAAACCGAGGCTATCCAACTGGCTACTTTGGATAGGCTGACTAGGACCTGCAACTCGGAGTAGACGCTCAGACGTAATCAATTTGATTGCCAATAGCGCAACCAGAGTAACGAATAAGTCAAAATTGAGTCCACCATGAATCGTTCCATTAAGCTTTCCGTTTTCGCCTGCCTGCTGGTGGGGTGTAACTATGCTTTTGCTCAAGATGCACCCGCTGAGCAAAAGGAGACCATCACCTTTAAGCGTGTTTATACCAACGGCCTCATTGAAAAGTACACGGTAACTGGCCTGACGACCTCCAACACGGACCTTTCATCGGTCGGTCAAGACGTTCAAGAAATGAGCTTCGATACCAGCATGGACGCGACCTACACTTACAGCAATGTTAAGGAAGACGGTAGCGCCTTGCTCAGCTTTGTGTTCAACAATATCAAGATCAAGACCGAGGGTCCGCTCGCCGAAATGATGAATCAGAACGGTGATCAGATGCCCAAGGAAATCAAGGGCTCACAGACCGTTGATCCGTTCTTCAAAGCGACGGGCACCAAGCTAGAAACGGCGGGCTCCTCGATGATGCAAATGATGGGCGGTTCCAGTCTTGCCGACATCTTTGGTTTCGTCGCATTTCCGACCAAGCCCGTAGCCATCGGCGATACCTGGGAGGCAGATGTCCCTTCGATGGATGGGATGTTTGAGAAGGGCGCCAAAATGACCGGCAAGTTCGTTGGGGCTGGCGAAGTTGATGGCAAGAAGGTTTGGAATCTTCAGTTCACGGCGAAGCCGAAGATGACGGTTGATATTGGCAAGAAGATGGCGGAGAGTCCTAACGACTCCGGTATGCCACCAATGAACATCGTCATGGAAGGCAACACGACCATCCTTGTCAAGGTGGCGGTTGATCATACGACTTTCCAAGTCCTTACCTTGGATTCTGCCGCAGAGAGCGACGGCAAGGTGAAGCTCGTGGATATGGGCATGGAGTTCCCCAGCACCGGGCAACAAGTGACCAAGGTCGTAGTTAAAAAGTAACCGAAACCCTTGCAGCATCCTGCCAACGTGTTTGGCAGGATGTTTTGTTTATAGTTCTGGCTGGCTCCGCTTGGGGCCGGCTACGCATGCTGCAATGGTCATGTCGCCAACTACATTGACCACCGTACGGCTCATGTCGAGTATCCGGTCAATGCCTCGGGTGAGCGCGATTGCCGTTGGTGGAACTCCGACGGTACCGCAAATGGCGGCGATCATCGGCCACGAGCCGCCTGGAACTCCCGCTGTACCAACTCCCGCGAGAATGCATAACCCGATGACCGCCAATTGATCGGGAAGGGCCAAGGCCACCCCAAAGACTTGAGCCAGAAACAACACCGTGATCCCCTCGAACAAAGCCGTCCCATTTTGGTTGGCGGTCGCACCAACGGTGAGGACGAAGCTGTTGATCTCGCGCGGGATGCCCACTTCTTCTTCGCCTACCCGCAAAGCCGTTGGCAAGGTCGCATTGCTGCTACTCGTGCCGAAGGCGGTTAGAATGACTTCCCGGATCTGGCGGAAGAACTCCAGCGGATTCCGTTTCGCCACCACGACTAGAGCGATCGAGTATGTGATGATCAGGTGCACGGCCAGAACAACCAGCACGAGGCCTGCGTATTTGCCCAGTGCCGTGAATGCCTCGACCCCGAGTTTGGCGGCGGTGCCGAACATGAGCGCCGCGACACCTACCGGGGCCAGTTTCATCGCCATATCAATGAGGCGTAAGGAAACCGCGAAGATGCCTTCGAGAAAGGTCTTGACTGGCAATGCCTTCTCTGCCTCGATCGTGGAAAGCGCGATGCCAAACAGCACCGCAAAAAGCATAAAGGGCAAGGCCCCCCCAAATGATGGCTTCGCTGCCTCCTCAACCGGGTTTTCCGGTACAAAGTCCAACACCGTTTCGCCAAATCCTTTGCCTTCCTTGGCCTTTTCGACGGCGGTTTCGGCGGCTTTTTCGTCGCCGTAGAGCGCGGTCAGTTCATGGCGCCGCTCCTCCGAGATACCCTTACCGGGTTGCACGATCGCGACCCCTGCCACCGCGAGGGCAACGGCAATCCCGCTGAGCACGACCGTCAATCCAAGGGCTTTCATCCCCATTCGCCCCAACTGTTTGAGGTCACCCACATCGGCGACGCCCAGCACCAAGGCCGAAAACAGGAGCGGCATTACGACGAGCAAGGTCAGGCGCAAGAAGATATTGCCGACAGGTTGCGTGATCTCCTTCACCCACCATGTCAGATTGGGATTACTTAGCCCATAAACCGCCTGGGCCACCCCGCCTGCGATGCTCCCGATCAGCATCCCGATGAAAATCTTGGTGTGGAGGGGCATCTTGCGCATTGCAAGTCCAGACGGACGGGGCTGCGCAATTGTATTGTTAGTCGTCTATCGCGCCAAAATTGGCAATGGCCACATCAATATCGGCGGCGTCAACTTCGCCGGATTCGTCAAGGTCCGCATTGGCAACATAGCCGGGATCACCTAAAACATCGCCGAAGTTGTAGATCACCATGTCAATGTCGGCGGCGTCCACCTCTCCCGATTCGTCAGAATCACCATTCGGCAGGGAAAAGGTGAGGCCAGTCACCGGGGTTGTCCCAATCGTAATCGGCGCCGAGGCCCGTGCGATCCAATGGGAACTACTAACTACGACGGTGTGAATACCAGAAACAGGCGCGTATGCTTGGAACGAGCCGCCAACTCCGAGGGTCGCTGTGGTTGTGTAAACCAAGTTTCCACCGTTCCGAAAGTCTACGTTAACCACATGCCCGGCCATTGGCAACACTGTGTCATTCAAGTCTACGGTTCCCGACACAACATTCAGAGCCGCAGTGAAGCCCACGTTATCTAGGTAAGTCGCATCGCCGCCGGTGTTCCACTCGGCAAGAATCAAAATAGCGGTGACATTCCCAAGCACAGCCTGCACTTCGGCATCGGTAGCCTGAGGTCCGTTCCAGTTGTCCTTTCGAAAACTAGCACCGACCAAGGGAATGGATTTATGAAGCCATGCGCCGACTGGCGGAAATGGCTGGACATTCCAAAGGCCGACGTTTCCCGCCCCCATGATGATCATGGTTGGATAATTCTGGGAGTCGGTGTAAGTCACGAATGTATCAAACTCGAAATTCGTCCCGAAGTAAGCCGACCGGTTGCCTAGGAACAAAGAGGGTGCTTGAAAGAACGTTTCACCAAAATAATCTTCGGTATAGATGCAAAGGCCGGTAGGACCTGACAGCAGGGCAACGGGGCCCGTGCCACTAGGTGGCAAGGTGTAGCTACCATTGGTGCCAGTCGTCGTCCAACCCTCGGCATCAGAATTAAAAGTGCTAAATTGCGCTCCGCTCACTGTCGCCAAGAGCCAAGTCAGGAGCACATTGTCAAAGCGAGTCTTCATTAGTTCCATTATAGAGATGGCTTCCAGAAAATGACAAATATGGGACGAAGAACCTGCTACACCCAGAGCCCTGGCAATATTCCGGCAGGAGCGCGGTCCATAAGTGCGGCCTGAGGCCCTTTTGGTTCAAAATAAGGGCTCCGCGCATGCTCTTTCATAAAACCCCTTATGCCGCTAATTTCCGCTATCCAGATCGGTTTAAGGATGGCAAGATTGAGATCGGCAATGCCACCTTGTACGCGGAGGTCCAAGCCTATGAGGGCGAGATTTACCACATTCAAGTGGTCTCGGACGAGCTCTGGACTGAAGATCGTAACCTTGTACCCCTTCTTCCTCCCGCAGAGATAAAGGGGGACGGAAACCTCTCGGTCGGGGATAGATTCGAGCTCAGTTTGCGCGATTCCAAGGGAAAGATCCTTCTCGAAACGATCAAAGGAATGGGGTTCGGGATCTGCGGCAAGCAGTCCATTTTCACCTTCGCCTACGACAAGAAAATGCGGTTCTATGGCATGGGCGAGAAAACCTTTGGCCGGATGGAACTTAGCCATATTCGGTCGCGATTTTGGAACGTGGACGCGCTCGGTGACCACCCCGGTCAGGTCTGGGGCGAGCACTCGGCAGACCCTTACTATGTGAGTGTGCCGTACCTGATTGTACGGCAAGGGAACACCTATCTCGGGCTCCTGCTTCATAACCCTTACGAGACTTGGGTAGATACTGGCACCGACCCCAGTTTCTTCGGTACGGAGGATCAAAATCGCAAGATTGTCCTCGGGGCAGAAGATGGAATGCCCAGTCTATGGATCATCGTGGGCCCATCGTTGGCCGGACTGACTCGCAAACTCCAGAAGCTCGTTGGCGTAACTCCTCGCCCTCCGCTCTGGTCGCTGGGCTACCACCAATGCCGCTGGGAATATAAGGGTGAACAGCACCTCCTAGACCTCGACCAGCGCATGACCAAGCACCAGATACCCAACGATGGACTGTGGCTCGATATTGATTATATGGAGGGCTATCGGGTTTTCACTTATTCGAAGGATGCGTTCCCAAAAGGCGTCCCGGCGACGTTATCAAAGCTACAGTGTTCCGGCAGGAAAGTTGTACCGATCATTGACCCGGGCGTGAAGTTGGAAAAGGGCTTCCCCATGTACGAAGAGGGCTTAAAGGAGGGACATTTCTGCCTGGCGCCGGAGGGGCATCCCTTTGTTGGCTTCGTGTGGCCCGGCGAGACGGTGTTTCCCGATTTTTCAAAGGCATCGGTTCGCGAGTGGTGGGCGGGCTACTGCCGGTCGTTTCGAGAGCAGGGCTTTGCTGGGGCATGGGTGGACATGAATGATCCCTCAACCGGCGCGGTTGATCCGTACGCGATGCTGTTCAATGATGGCAAATGGTCGCACGGAGCGTTTCGTAATCAATATGCTTTGGGGATGCAAATGGCGACCCGTGATGGGTTTCTCAAGGCCCGGCCCAACGAGCGCCCGTTTGTGTTGTCGAGGTCGGGTTATACCGGCACGAGCCGCTTCGCGGCGATTTGGACCGGTGACAACGTCTCGAATCGGTTCTATCTGAAAGGGTCCATTACGTGCTCAGTCAGCCTCGGTTTGAGTGGAATCCCATTCAATGGCCCTGACGTGGGCGGCTTCATGAATGATACGACCGAGGAAATCATGGTGGATTGGGTGAAGTCTGGCTTTCTCTTTCCGTTCTTTCGAAATCATAGCGGCGGGAGCCATCGTCGCCAAGAACCCTGGACCTTTAGCAAGCGCGGGCTCGGGATCATCACGCACTACACGCAATTGCGCTATAAATTGCTCCCGTACCTATATCAACTCTTCGTGGCCCAAGAACGGGATGGCGATCCGATCCTTCGACCGGCACAATACCACTTCCCGGGCGGTGAGATGGCGGATGATATGTTCATGGTAGGACCATCAATCCTGCAAGCGCCCTGTAATGACGGCACAAGTAAGCGGCAGGTCAAACTTCCCGGCAAGGAGTGGTTTGATGCGCGATGGGGGAAGTGGGTGAGCGGAAACCTCAAGGTGGAATGTGGTCCGATTGATACGCCACTTTACTTCGCCGACAAGTCCATTGTTCCTACCCTGCCCGGTGTTCGTACCGATAATAGCAAGGATCTTCGCGGTGTCGAGTTTCACATCTTTCTTAAGGATGGTGGGGCGGAAATTCAGTACACCTTTGATGACGGTCAAACATTCGACTACCAGACCGGCAAGGAGTCTGTTCTGGAGGTGCGTGCCATGTTGAGAAATGGCGCCCTGAAGGTAGATACACGACTCCTCAACGAAGGCTTCGGTAACCTAAAATCAGCCAAGTTCTTCTTCTATGGGGATGCCACTGAGATCCTCCTAAATGGGGGCGTCGTCAAACCTAAGCGCGAAAAGATCGTGTGGACCGGCCTACCCATTTCTGCGCTAACCTTCTGATATGCGAACGCTCGTACTTGGGGCGGACGGGTTCATTGGTCGGCACCTCATGCCTCAACTAGGCGATGCGATTGCCTACCAGGGCAATATCTGTGATCTCGCTAGCCTAGACGAGGCGATGAGACAAGCAGAACCCGAGATCGTTATCAACCTTGCGGGGCTCTTTCGGGGAACGAGAGAAGAAATGGTGGGGGTAAACGCAACGGGGGCGATCAATGCTTTCAAGATTGCCAACGCGTACGGAGCGAGGTTTATCACCGCGGGCTCGGCCGCGGAGTACGGCCCAGTTCCCCCGGAACCCGTTCGCGAGGATCGCGTCTGCAAGCCGACCTCGGATTATGGCCAATCAAAGCTCATGGCGACCGAAGTAGTTTTGGACTCGGCGTGCGTCTTTCGTCCGAGCAACATCATCGGGCCATCCATGTCGAAGGAACTCCTACTCGGTAATGTTGTTGCGCAACTCAAGAGCGGGGCAAAGAAAGTAGCGGTGTCAAGCCTGCATACGATTCGTGACTATGTGGATGTTCGTGACGTTGCCTCGGCAATCGTAATCCTAATGAATGCTCCGCCGGGTGTGCGGAATGTGTCGTCGGGGGTGGGTACCAGCACGAAGGCGTTGCTTTCACTGATCCCTTCAGACTTTGAAGTGCATGAACTGGCATCTCTTCGTGGGAAAGACGAAGTCGATGTTTTCATTGCTGATTCAGGACAATTGCGGTCCCTCGGTTGGGAACCCAAATTCAGCTTGGCTGAATCCGTTCATGATACGTGGGAGGCATCTTGAGGCTGGCAGTGCTTGCAGGGTTAGATTCCCCTTGGTCATATGGTGCGATGGAAGCCATTGCCAAGGCAGGGGTCGAGGTTCATGCCTTTCAGGTAGCAGGTAAGGGTTATGTTGATACGCAAGCACCCGCCTGGCAGGAACGCATCTCAAATTTTGAACGGGTGATCGCCACGCGCACAGAAGTTAGAGGTGTCGGCTTTCTAAAGTACTTCCAACTTGGAAACTGGCTCAACCAACACTTTAGAACCCTGCGCCCCGATGCGGTTTTAAGCCTTTATGCGGGTGGACTCGGGCTCGCGGCAATTCGAGCACGGGCACCGAAGGTGGTGCTTTACGCGGTAGGGAGCGATATTCTTTCGGTGAAGCCGCCGGCTGGTTGGATCACTCGGCGCAACCTGACTCAGGCCGATCTTGTGGTTACCAACGGAGAGTATCTTGCTGAGCGCACGAAAGCCCTTGCTCCAAAGGCGAATGTTCGGAATCTGCTTCTCGGAATTGACACAAAGAGGTACGTGCCTGGCCACGGTGACCCTACGGTGTCTAGCTTTGTTTGTACTCGGGGGTTCTCGCCCGTTTACAACAACATGATGATCTTGCGCGCCCTCGCCCGGCTCCCCAAAGACCTGCCGCATTGGAGCTTCAAGTTTGTGGCGGGCGGCCCGCTGCTGGAAGACCATCGGGAATGGGCTCGGGTAAACATGGATCAGGAGACCTATCAGAGAGTCACATTTCTTGGTGGATTGGCCAGCGATGGGGTTCTGCGAGCCTTGCAGGAAAGTGACTACTTCGTATCCATGTCGAAGTCGGATGGAACGGCGACTTCTGTGCTGGAGGCCTTGAGTTGTGGCTTGACTCCCATTCTAAGCGACATCCCAGCCAATCGCCCTTGGAGCCAACATTTGGTTGCAGTGGATGATATAACGCGACTGGCCCTAGTGATGGAGCGGATGATCCGCGAGCCTCGGACAGGAACCTTTCCGGAGGCTCGAGACCTTGTGGTTCGGACAGCCGATGCGGCAACGAACATGCGCCAATTGGTGAATTGGATTGGCGCCCTTTAGGCCGCCTTTCTAAGCTTGGTCGAGGGGTGGCGCAAGGCGCGCCAATCGCTTTGATTTGCAAAGAGGAGGTTGGTAAACGAGGTGCGATAGAGCGAGCGCATCTGAACTAAGGCTATGCCCCAGCCGACGATGGATGCCACGGCGCTGGCGACGACAACTCCCCATAGCCCGGTCGTTCCAAGTGTCCACAAGAGGCAACCCAGTACAACAACTTCGCCCGCAAGGGCCACGGTAGTCAGTCCCGGTCGTCCCATGCCCGCAAAGGCATTCCCCATCGTCTTGAGCATCGCATGGGAGGCACCAGTAACAAACAGGGCGAGTCCCACCGCATAGGCAGGTCGAAAGCCGGGACCGAAGACAAAAGGGATGACCCAGTAACCGGTTAACGCGAAAGCGGCAAAGAGACCAACAAACAAGGCAAGGGAAGTTCTAAGAAGGCGCATGACCTTTGGCTGAGCGGCCTCTTCTTCGCTGGCTTGTTTGCTCAACACCAATGCGCCAAGGGCCACGTGCGGTGAGAATAGGCCCTCCACAATATTCATGGCGAGCACGAATACTGAAAGTTCAACTGGTGACATAAAGCGTGCACCGAACAGGACGGCGAAGGAGGCGATCCCGATGCTCAGGCAGCCGTTCGGCCAAGACCGAAAACCGAATGAAAGTAACTGTCGGGCAAGAGGCCCGCTCCAGTGCAGGTCGCGGAGGTCGTCGCGAATAAACCACAGGGTGGCTCCGAGGGTCGCCCCCCATACGGTTATCTGCGCAACCACCGCGGCCTGAAGGGGCGCCATGAATGGCAAGAGTCCGAGACACAGGAACACGAATAGCCCACCGGACAGGACCTGCAACCCGCCGTACTCTCGGATTCGGCGAAATGGGATAAGCATGACGCCAAGGTTCATGGCTAGTACGACGAATGGCATTGCCCACGACATCCGAAGTAGGGCTTGTAGCCCTAATGGGTGCTGCCCAAAAAAGGCCGTTTGCATGGGTCCGACGAGCACGAACTGTCCCGCCATCGCCACCAGGCTAATGATGCCAGCAAGCCCAAGACTGGTTGCGATGACGGTGCCTCGTGGTGCCGCTACCTTGCTCGCAAAGTATTGAGCAGCACTCGCCGACCCAAAGCTCAGCGTGCGGCTCGAAACCGTCATGGCATTCGTTGCCGCTCCGAAGGCACCAAAGTTTGCGACTCCTAGAGAATGCGACAAGACAACGCGCGATGCGAGGGCGAGCAGGATGTTTGCGACCTGCGCGATTCCCAAAATGGAGGCGTTGCGGATGAAGCTCATGAGGCGGGCCGGAGTTTTGGAGCCATGGTAGGGGCCTCCTGCAGTGTCAGGCGGTGCACAAAGAGGTAGGTGACCAGCAAGACTCCATTGATTGCATTGATATTGAACCCGTGAGGACTGAGCACGCTCAGGTTTCCGCCGACACTATGCATGGCCATGAGCCAGGCCAGAAACGACAGCAAGAACGACGACGAGGCCTTCGCCAGCCGGAGGAGCCGTAGGGTGAGAAATCCTATGAGCCCGTACAGCAGTCCAAGGCCGATCA
>JADLGZ010000092.1 GCA_020849075.1 Fimbriimonadaceae bacterium
CCGATCGCGGCGAGAACGATCAGGACACGATTGATGAGCGTGGCTGACATTAGGCTTGAGTATAGCTCCCTGAAATAGGTTCAAACTAGGACCGGCGGGTATAGTTCCCAACAGCCTTGGCAATTCTAATCCGCCCCGACGCCCTGGTTAGGCCAGACCCTGCGAGTATGAACCGCGGGACCTATCACGTACAAACCTGGGGTTGCCAAATGAATGAAGAAGACAGTGAGCAGATCGCTCTCTACCTTGAGAGAATTGGCCTTCAACGTGCGCCCACGTTGGAGTCAGCCCAAGTTGTCATTCTCAACACGTGCAGTGTCCGCCGAAAGCCCGAAGACAAGGCATTCTCCTATCTGGGTCAGTTGGCGCTTCTCAAGCGCACACGACCCGACATGGTGATCGGCGTGGCCGGTTGTATGGCACAACTCCGCGCGGATGAAATTCGCCAGCGGGCATCCCATGTGAACTTTGTGATTGGTACCGCGCAGATTGCGCTCGTTCCCGGATTGGTCGAAGAGGCCCTTCAGGGCCAACGATTTCAGAAGCGAATGGCGCTGCCTGAACGACGGGGTGCCGTCGTCACCGACATCCCAAAGCGAGCGGTCGGGCGGTCACCTAAGCTCAAGGCCTTCGTGCCGATCCAGTACGGTTGCGACAAGTTTTGCTCGTTTTGCGTTGTGCCGACAACGCGGGGGCGAGAGCGCTCTCGACCCACCGAGGAAGTCGTGGCCGAAGTTAGGACCTTATGCGGGCAAGGTACTCGGGAGGTGACGCTGCTGGGTCAAACGGTGAACTCCTACGGAAAGAACTTAGCCGAAGGGCGAGTCTCGTTTGCCGAGCTCCTTGGCCAGCTCAACGAAGTTGACGGGTTGGAGCGAATCCGCTTCACCTCGCCCTATCCTCGCGATTTCCGCGCGGACTTGATCTCCGCGATCCGGGACTACCCGAAAGTAATGGAGCATTTGCATATGCCATTGCAAAGCGGATCGGACGAGGTGCTACGCCGCATGAAGCGGCTATACACAACTGATGAGTTTCGTAAGATCGTGTCCGAAACACGGGCGGCAATGCCGGGAGTGGGGCTGACGACCGACGTGATCGTCGGCTTTCCGGGTGAAACGGAAGCGCAGTTTGAAGAGACCATGGCGCTAATGCACGAGATTGAGTTTGATGGAGCGTACATGTTCCACTACTCCCCCCGGCCGGGGACCCCCGCGGCAACGATGGAGCAAATACCCCATGCCGTCAAGTTGGATCGTTTGCATCGCTTGATGGCTCAGCAAAATGAGATCACGTTGAAGCGGAATATGGCATGCGTCGGTCAGGTCTTTGAGGTCTTGGTTGAGGGGCCTTCGCCCAAAGATCGACGTCTTCTTCAAGGCTACACGCGGGAGTTTCGGATGGTGCACTTCCCAGGACCGGCAGACTGGGTCGGAAAGTTGAAGGCTGTTGAAGTCACCAGTGCTCATCCTTGGGGCGTGAGCGCGAAAGCCTGCTAGCGAGAATCCGGTACCCTTGCCCCATGCCTCCCCTCGTACGAATTGGCGATCATGCCCCCGTTGTCTTCAATACGATTATCGAAATCCCTCGGGGAAGCACCAACAAGTACGAATGGGACGCCGAGTCGGGCTATTTCAAGTTAGACCGCGTCCTCTACTCTCCACTCTTCTATCCGTTTGACTACGGTTTTATTCCCCAGACCCACTATTTGGATGGTGACCCGATGGACGTACTGGTGATGGTTTACCACCCGACATTCCCGGGCTGCATCGTGGAGGCAAGGGCGATTGGCGTGCTCGAGATGAAGGACGAAAAGGGGCCCGATGAGAAGCTCTTGTGCGTGGCCACCAAGGATCCGCACTACGGAACTCGCAAGCACTACAACGATATTAGCCCCCATACACTCAAGGAAGTGATGCACTTCTTTCAGGTCTATAAGGATTTGGAAGAAAAGTCAGTTGAGGTCGTGGGCTGGCATGGGCCAGAACTCGCGATTGAATTGATCGAAAAGTATCGGACTGACCGGTGATTTGGGCCGCGGTAGCAATAGGTTTAGTATTGGTGGTGCTCTACCTTCGATCGCGGCGCGACCCCTATTCATTAAGGGATTTGGAGCGGCTCCAAAATCAATTGGAGTTTGAATCCGTGGAAGAGATATCCACCGACGAAGCCGATGAAGTCATTTGCCCGAATTGCTTTGAAGCCTACGAATCCAACCGGCCCGCCTGCCCTCGGTGCGGGAAGCTAAAGTAGACCGCTAGGTCGTCACACGTGCGCCAAGCGCCAAATGATGTGAGCGTAGATACGGCTCATCTTGAAGAGGTGCTCGATCTTGAGCCGCTCGTCTGTCTGATGGGCTTCGCCATCGCCTTGCCACCCCGTACCGATGGCAACGCTGTTCGGAACCGCACGGGCGTAGGTACCCCCACCCATAACACCTGGCTTCTTGCGCTCGCCGGTTTCTTCCTCATAGACATCGCAGACTGTCTTGACCAATGGGTGATCCAATGGGAAGTACAGCGGTTTGCTATCGTCCCACCTAGCCACGGTGTAGGATCCTAGCTCGTTCAAGAATGTCTCCAGACGAGTTCGCAAATCCTCTCCCTTCCAGGTCACGGGATAACGGACGTTGAAGGTCATCATGAGGGAATCACCCTCGGTGGTTACGATCCCAAGATTATTCGTCAGTTCGCTGATATCATCTCGGCCATCAATTCCGAGCCCGCTTCCACCAATGTGAGTCGTCTCAAACAAGTCCTCGTAGTCTTTCTTCTGACTGGCAGGGGCGATCTCCATCATGAAACGAAGGATTCGAACGGCTGCATTGTCCCCGCCCCACGGCCACGAGCCGTGAGCCGCCTTGCCAGTGGCAGTGAGCTTCAGGTTCGCCCCGTCAAAGGCAACGGTGAGGTTCTTGTCCCACTGTTTCGCCAGCTTTTCCTCAATCTCGGCTCGAAACTCCGCCGCTACAAGGGCGGTGCCGACAGCTGAGTCAATGACGATATTCGGCCTCTGTCCTCCGACAAGGCTCGTCAGCGTGAGGCCACCTGATGGCATCTTGGCCTTGACAACAAAGGTCGCAATCCCCTTCTCGGCCTGAATCAAGGGCCAACCAGCATCCGGTGCCATGCCATAGGTGGGCGGTTCTTCGGTCTTAACGTAGTGCTCGATGCACTTGAACCCCGATTCTTCGTTGCACCCGAACACAGTACGAATGCGGGCGCCAATCTCAGGAGCAACCTCTTTAATCGCGCGAGCGGCGAAGAAGGCGGCCATTGTTGGCCCCTTATCGTCGGTCGCCCCTCGCGAATACACGTACCCGTTCTCAATGGTCGCGCTGAAGGGGTCGAACTTCCAGCCTGGACCCACAGGCACGACGTCAAGGTGCCCGAACATCGTGATGAGTTTTTCCCCTTGACCAAACTCGGCATAACCGCAATAGCCCTCCAAATCCTTGGTCTTCATGCCCCAACTCTCGGCTAGGTTCAGCATGAGATCGAGAGCCAGGCGATTTTCCTTCCCAAATGGCGCGTTCGGCTCTGGGGCCGCTTCAATGCTGGGAATCCGAAGGAGGGACTGGTACTGCTCAAGGAGCTCAGTTTCGTGGGCGCGGAGCCATTCTTGTATCTTGGCGACGGTCGTGTCGGGCATGGGCCAAGTGTACTTGGGATTTTAGCCATTGCCTGAGGCACCAGCACAAACAGCGAGGTCCGGGACCACGGTGTGGCGGCGGTGTGGCCCGGACGCTCGCTGAATCCTAGGTTCCATAGCTCATGTTTCGGCAAACTTCGCAAGGATACGGGGATTCACCCGAACCCGTTCGCTAGGTTAGGCGTAGAACCAATTGGCGAACCTGCCTGCAGAAAATGTAGGGCAGATAGTCTCATTTCGGGAACAGCATGGCCCCTAATTCCTACTACGAGAATGGGGGTGGACCCAGTAGGAATGCTGGACAACCGCACCTTTTCTGGCAAAAAGTAGTGCGGGCATATCAAAAACCGTGAGAGAGGTGGAAAGAAGTCACTGGCGGCAACGATCAAAAGGGGTTGGAAACAAAAACATGGCCATGCCTAGTACAGCACGAATAGAAATGGGTC
>JADLGZ010000093.1 GCA_020849075.1 Fimbriimonadaceae bacterium
CGTTTCGGCAAGATGCCAAGACGGTGTGGTCATTTGTTGCTGACCGAGGAGTATGGCAAGACCAAGTAAAGCGCCTGTTCCTTGAGAAGAGTATTCGAGCGTGGAACAAGGACTTTGATCTCAAGGGTGAGCGGCTTGACTACAGCAACCTTTCGGGGGAGATGTTGATACCCGAGGCTGTGCGCGGTAAGTTCTATACCGGAAACATTGAAACTACCCATTTAAAGTATAACTTCAAGACTAAGAAGTGGGATAGTGGGCGCGTTTCTTGGATCGGTACAGTCGCCAGCATTGACGAGGTGCCGGTCCAACAAAGCGCACAGTCTAAACCTTGGATATTGACGAGTGAAGGTCCAAGTAGTGGTGAGAAGGATAAATGGACCTTCCTTAAGGCGACAGCGAAGAACGGGGAGGTCGAGATTCGTGCCGATAAGATTGAGCGCTACCTTCCGGCAGAAGGACGACCCGAAACCCTTGTTGCGACGGGTAATGTTCGCTACTTTGGGCAAGAAGCAAACTTGCTCTGCGACCGGGTGACCATTTTCCGCCAGGAGCGTCGAGCGATCCTCGAAGGAAAGGTGAACATGCTCATCAAGCCCGAAAGCGAGAGGGGAGTTAAGGTGGAACCCCTTCAGCCCATGCGGCCGGTCCTGCCCGACGAGATCGCACGGGGCGGCGAGCCCCCAAAGAGTACCGATGAACTTCGGTCGTTAGACAACCGCCGCAAGTATCCGGCGAGAGTGCTGGCTGATCGAATCGAGTATTGGTACACCAAGGGCCAGCGCCGTGCCCTCGCCACGGGATCACCGCAGGCACGACAAGAACTTCCTGAGGGCCAATGGCGCATGATCTGGGCGCCTCGCGCCGAATGGGATGGCGAGAACGAGCGTATGAAGCTTCTTGGAAAGGCAGACCAGCAAGAGGTGCGGGCTACCTTCTCTGATGGCACCACGGTCCGAGCTGAGACTTTCACATTCTCTACAGCTAGAGACATCGAGATTTGGAGTGCCACTAAGGCAGAGTTTAAGGGTACGGTTGACGACGATGAGTTGCCCGAAGGTGGCAACAGCGGCGGCAAGCCTCCACCTTTGAAAGGTCCAATCGGTTTTCTGCGCCCAGCGCGACTTACGACTCCGAGCTAAACTAAGATCGTAATGTCGGTCACCAAACGAGCTGTGAAACTGGTCCAGCGATGTCCTCGGCTTGCGTGGTACAGCGACCGGGTTCGTCTACCTCTGGATGAGACGGCTCGGTGGCGAATGGCGATGGGTAACCGCATTGGGGACATTGCGCGCCAGCGGTACCCGAATGGACTACTGTTGCCTTGGAAAGATGGGCTGGAGCCGACCAAGGCCGCCCTAGCGTCCGATGTTGCGGACGCCCTTTTTGAAGCTTCCTTCCAGGTTGATGACCTTGTAACTCGCGTGGATGTCCTTGAGCGAATCCCGGGCGGTTGGCGCTTGATCGAGTTCAAGTCTGGCGCATCGGTGAAGGCCGAGTACGAACAAGAGGCATTCTTCCAGACCTACGTTCTGGAACGGTGTGGTGTACCTATTCAGGATGTCTGCATTGGATTTGTGAACACCGGATACTGCTGGCCAGGGGGCGATGAGTACGACCCTAATGAGCTTCTGCGAGTGGAATCGGTTTGGGAGAAGCGGGACAAATGGTTGCCAAAAATTGAGGCTGCTGTTCGCGTTGCTAGGGAGGCAATGTTCAGGGAGGACGGGCCGCCTAGGCTCCTGGCTCGGAAGTGCTTCCGCCCAGATGACTGCGACTACCTTGAGCGTTGCCATCCCGAAGCTACCGAAGGGACGATATTCCATATTCCAGACATCTTCTGGAGGGATGCCGACGCCTTGGTGGAGAAAGGAATCGTATTCGCAAAGGACTTGCCTGCGGATGTTGACCAAAAGGAATCAACCAGGCGGACATTGGCTGCGATGCAGTCCGGAGTACCTGACATTGACCCCGCGCTTACACGTGTCCTTGATATGGTTAAGTTTCCAGCTCTGTTTCTGGACTTTGAAACGGTTGGCTCCGCATTACCCCTGTTCCCCGGGACGAAGCCGTATGAGAACATTCAGTTTCAATGGTCCGCCCACGTTCTAGAAGCACCCGACCAGCCGGAGTCAGAGTGGAAGCATATTGAATACCTCCCAACCGATGCCTCAGATCCTCGAGAGAGTTTCTGCTCCAGCCTCCTACCGTTATTGATGAATGCGGCATCCGTGGTTCATTACTCTCCGTTTGAAGAACGGCAGCTCGGAGCGTTGAACAGTGCAGAGATTCCGGGAGGAAAGGAGTGTCACGAGCTCTTGCGAGCCAAGCAGTGGGACCTAATGGTGGCAATTAAGGAGAACGTCTTTCACCCAGGCTTTAAGGGCAAGGTATCAATCAAGGTGACGCTGCCTAACCTAGTGGAAGGCTTTAGCTACGAAGGTCTCACAATCAAGGATGGGCAAGCGGCGCAGATTGCTTACCTGCGCATGATCGATCCCGAGACTAGCCCGGCAGATGCGGCTCAGATACGGGCAGACTTGCTTGCCTATTGCCGACTGGATACCGAAGCAATGGTACGCATCTTCCAAGCCCTACGAACAGCCGCGTAGATTAGTCGGTTTGTCTTGAAATATTGCGTGGTCTTGAGCCATTATTAGCACTGATGAAATGTATGCTTGTGCTTTCGACCTTCTTCTTCACTCTAGCCGCTTACGCTCAAGAAGCGGAGCGACCGAAGCAACTGGATGCTCTCAACTTCCTCGAGGGGAAGTTCATCCTTGATCCGACCATCAAGTCAGAAGACCAATCTACCGTGGTAGGCCAATGGACACTGATGAAGCAACACATGCGTGTTGAAGTTTCGGGAACCATCATGGGCATGAAGATGGAAGGCATGATGATGATGAGTTGGGACACCACCGCTCAAAAGTACAGCGCAACTTGGTTTGACAGCATGGGAGGAGGGGCAATTACGGGCACCGGTGATATGAAGGGCGATGTCCTCACAACCTTGACACCCGTGATTGACCTAATGGGTCAGAAGGCTCGGATCCGAACGATCTTCACAAAGAAGAAGGACGGGTTCAACATGAATGTGGCGATGGGTGATGGCGACAAGTACGAAACATTCGTCGACAACACCTATCTTCGGTCTAAATAGCCTTTAGCGCTCATCAGATCGGGCGTCACTGCCACAATGAGGCAGTGACGCCCGATTCATCTGGTCTTCGCCGCCTGTGGCACTACGCCAAGCCACACCGGCGAAGGGTCGTAGCCGCATCCCTGTTCACAACCTTGGGGAAGGTGATGGATGTCGCGCCGGAGATTCTTATCGGCGTTGTCATTGATGTCATTGTCAAGGGGAATGATTCCTTTGTTGCAAACCTGATTGGCGTAACTGATCGCTGGCAACAATTGGTTATTCTTGCCGTGCTCAATGCGGTCATCTGGATTCTGGAGTCAACTTTCGGCTACCTTAGCAATGTAGGTTGGCGGAATCTGGCTCAGACCATGCAGCACGATCTACGCCTCGAGCTCTATGGCCATGTGCAAAGCCTCGAGATCGCCTATTTTGAGGATACGACCAGTGGCGGATTGCTGGCTGTCCTGAATGACGACATCAATCAACTTGAGCGCTTCTTGGATGGTGGAGCCGCCAGCTTGATCGACCTATTTTGGAATATCGTGCTGGTCGGAGCGGTGTTTGCTGCGAGTTCACTCTTGCTCACGACAACCGCCTTTCTACCGATACCCTTGATCGTTCTTGGTTCGGTGATGTATCAGAAACGGCTCCTACCTCTGTATTCTCGGGTTCGCGAGGGAGTTGCCGATCTAAGCGAGACACTGAGCGCGAATCTGGGTGGCATTGCGACAATCAAGGCGTTTACGGCTGAGCAGCGCGAAACGGATCGTCTGCGCCAGGTCAGTGATGACTACATGCAGGCCAACCGCGAGGCGATCCGGTTCAGCTCGGCCTTCGTTCCTTTGATCCGCATGGTTATTCTTTCGGGCTTTTCCTGCACGCTTGTGATTGGGGGGTGGATGGCACTCAACGGACGGCTTGAGGTCGGGATGTATTCCGTGCTCGTCTTCATGACCCAGCGCTTGCTCTGGCCGATGACTCGACTTGGCGAGACGCTGGATTTGTACCAACGCGCGATGGCCTCTACCCGTCGCATTTTCAAACTGATGGATCAACAGCCGATGATGAACCCGGGTTCAAAGCAGCTAGTCAACCCGGTACGAGGTGAGATCGAGCTTGATGCCGTGCGATTCGGTTATGGTGAGGCCGGAGACGTGGTTAAAGGGATTTCGCTCCGAGTTCCCGCCGGTGAGACGCATGCAATCGTCGGCGCAACGGGGTCGGGAAAGTCGACGCTACTGCGCTTACTCTTACGGTTTTATGATGTCCGTGAAGGGGCGGTGAGGATTGACGGACAGGATGTCCGTGATCTCTCGTACGCTTCGCTCCGCAACGCAATGGGTTACGTAAGTCAAGATGTTTTCATGTTCCACGGTACGGTGCTTGAAAACATTGCATACGGTCGCCCGGGGGCGACACAGGATCAGGTAGAGGCTGCGGCAAGATCGGCCGAGGCGCATGACTTTATCATGGCGCTCCCAGATGGCTATAACACGTTTGTCGGCGAACGCGGCGTGAAATTATCCGGAGGGCAGAGGCAACGGCTGAGTATTGCGCGAGCAATCTTGCGTGATCCCGCGATCTTAATTTTGGATGAGGCCACCAGCGCGGTTGACAATGAAACGGAGGCCGCGATTCAGAGGTCATTGGCAACGGTCACCCGAAACCGGACCTCAATGGTGATCGCGCACCGACTTTCGACGGTCCGTGATGCGCATCGGATCTGGGTATTAGAATCCGGAACGATTATCGAGGCGGGTACTCATGATGAGCTTGTTCAGTCGGGGGGGCTTTACTCCGCCCTTTGGCGGGTGCAAACAGGCGAGGCGATCCGGGCATGAAGGTCGCCGTCGTGGGCGCCGGGATCGTTGGCTTGAGTGCAGCTCGGTTTATCGCGGGCCGCGGTCATGCAGTTACTGTATTTGAGCAGTTTCCTCTGTTTCACGATCGGGGTAGCTCTCATGGACGAACACGGATTGTTCGGAAGGCCTATCCCAGCCGCTTCTGGACTGGATTGATGACAGAAGCGTATTCAATGTGGGCCGAACTGGAAGCGGAGTGCGGGAGCCCCTTGGTGACCGAATGCGGCTTACTCTACTTTGGCCATCAAGATTCGCCAAGGATTCAGGAGGGTGTAGACTCGCTGGCATCGCTCGGAGTGCCCCATGAGGTCTTGCCCCCACCGCATTGTGCCGAGAAACTGTCTGGGCTCCAGTTGGCACCCGATGAGGTGGGCATCTTTACACCGGAAGCTGGGTATGTGAGGGCGGACTTGGCCTTGCAAGCGACCCACTCCTTGGCCCTTGCGAAAGGGGCTACGTTCGTCCACGATGTGGCTGATCCATATGAACTGGCCAAGGAGTTTGATATCGTGGTTCTTGCTACCGGTGCTTGGGTGAATCGCTTGGTTCCCGACCTTGCAGCGGTGCCCACGCGCCAGACTTTTGCGTATGTTCGGACCCCGATTATCGGGGCCGTATGGATTGATGACACGACCTTGGCGTATGGTTTCCCATCGGATGAATTGGGAGCAAAGATCGGAGCCCATGAGCATGGCCCCATCACAAATCCGGATGAGCTTGGAATTCCCCACGCTCCGCACTTGGGTCAAATACGCGAGACCTTGCGGAGTCGTTTTGGAGTTGATGATCCCGTACTGCAGGAGGTGACTACCTGCATCTACACAAGTACCTCCGATGAAATGTTCCGCATGGGTTGGATCACCGATCAGATAGCTTTTGTTAGCTCCTGTAGTGGTCATGGGTTCAAATTGGGCCCATGGGTTGGTCGTAAACTAGCCGATATTGTTGAAGGTGGTGCGATTCCAGAAGAGTTTCAATGAGCGAGAGTTCACGACCATCCGTTAGGACCGTTGCCTTTACAACCAATCTAGTGGCCTTGATTGGTGTTGGGGTGTTCTTGGCTATCTCTAGCCAGCGCGAGGAGCTTCCGACATCAACACCCGGTATGCATAAGGAAGAAATGGAAGCCCTTTGGCTGCAAATCAAAGACTATGGAGTACCACACGACGTTTACGGGAAGACCTTGGGAGGTGGCTGTTGTACGGCGGCCGCGATGTACGGGGTGAGTGCTAACTGTCTTTGTGCGTCGGTCATGGCAGAACGAAGTTGGTGGGAGCATGATCCCCTTTACAAGCGAGGTTCAGACGACCTCATCCCCATGAACGGAATCGGCCCATTCGGTCCGCCAACGGTAGGGTGTGTTCAGCAGAATGGAGCGACGATTATGGTAGCCATTCAAAAGTTGAGGAAATGTAAGCCAGACCTTCTGAAGCGGTTTCACTATGCTGATCTGCTTAGCATCACGCCAGGGGAGCTTCACGAATTGATGAAGAAGAACTGCTCTGCGGCTATGGAGCTTGCGGCCCTCTGGCTCGCGGCAACCTCACTGCCCCAATGCAATAGCGGTAAAGTTGGCTCCTGCGGTTCATTTGTGTTGATGTGGAACGGAGGCCCGGGCGGTGGGCCATGGTGGCATCGAAATCTCGGCCCAGAGGTCCGCAACAAGGCAAAGGTTGTATTTGAGTCATTACAACAGGCCGGGAGCCCCTGTGGGACAAAATCGACGATAGGAGGTAGTTGGTGAAGAACCTTTGGAAGGCTCGTTTCATTCTGCCCTTCTTCTTGGTGGGCTTGGGAGCGGCTTGGCTCATCCACGAGCGCGTTCGGCTTACGCGGGATAGATGGATGCTGGACATCATGATCAAAGATACGACCCTGCCCTTGGACGTGATGATCATGCGTAACACGGCACCGACGACCTATGCGTTTGTCAAGGATCGGCGGGTGATCAGAGACGAAGCCTTTTTTAGTACGGATGCCCCGGCATCCGATGTGTCAGCAGCAATCCGGCGTTTTGCCGACAAGCACAGTAGCGATGATAGCTCCATCAACTGGGCGGTCTATGACAACCGGGCAAACAATGGAAAGAATCGCCCTAACCCGCCGGATGACTTTCGAACCCTAATTTGGATCGCGGTTGATACGAATGAAGACTGGTTCTAGCGAAGAATCTTGCGGATATCCTCGATGCGGATGATCCCTTGAGCCGGGTGAGATCTGCCCACGATGGCAATACGGTCACCTCGTCCGACCATTGCGTGCTTATCTTCTTGAATATCGCCTTCAATGACGGTATCGTACCGCTGTGATCCGACGGCAAGAGTAAGGGCCCATCGCCGCCATTGGCGACGAACGCTAATCACAGTATAGAGTGGCGTATTCGGCGAAGTCCACTGACAGGATGTCGCCGGAATCGCCAGCATAGCGCTGACCATAGTCTTCACAAATGGCAAACCATGTGCCAAATCGCCAGACGCTTGTTAGTGAATAATCATCGAGTGGGGCCAAAGGTTGCAATTCTGGTAGGCAAGTATGGAAGGGGCTCAAACATGGAGGCCCTAGTAAGAGCCATGCGGTCGGGGCAAGTCCAGGCTAGTCCATGGCTCGTCCTGGCCGGTTCGGACTCCGCCCCAGCCCTAACATTGGCCAGGGAACTTGGTGTGACGACCAGAACATTTGGACCATCTGAACTGGCTCAGGCAGTCGTTGGCGCAGATTGGCTATGCCTCGCGGGCTACTTAAGCTTGATTCCTGCCGTGGTTATCGAACAGATGGGCGGGCGCATTCTGAATATTCACCCAGCCCTCCTGCCCAAGTTTGGCGGCAAGGGCATGTATGGTTCTCATGTCCATGAAGCAGTGATCAGATCGGGAGAGCGAGAGAGTGGTTGCACCGTACACCGGGTAACGGCACAGTACGATGAGGGCGAGATCATTGTGCAACTTCGTTGCCCTGTCCAACAAAATGATACTCCCGAGACCCTTGCTGCGAGGGTACTGGCTTTGGAGCATAAGGCGTACCCGATGGCCTTAGCGCAGGTGTTGAGTGACGGCTAGGAAGTGCCTTCCCTTGCTGAGGCTCATTGGGTTGGTCATGCTTACCATCTTTGGTCCATTTCGCTGGCGAGGTCGAGTCCCTAAGCAAGGCGGCTTGCTACTCCTTGCGAACCATACAAGCGATCTTGACCCCGTGCTCGTCCAAGGAGCGACAAACCGTCAAGTTTTCTTTATGGCCAAGGATGAACTATTTCAAATGCCGGTTCTCGGCAAATTGATACGCTGGTTCCAAGCCTTTCCGGTGAAGAGAGGCGAACCCGATAGGGGGGCAATTCGACTTGCGGTGGACCTCATCAAGTCGGGGGAGGTGGTCTGCGTTTTTCCTGAGGGCCAGTTAAGCGAGAGCGGGGAACTCCAGCCGATTCTCCCAGGGGTAGAACTCATTGCCCGCATGGCAGGGTGTCCGGTTGTCTGCGTTGGGATCAAGAATGCAAACCGGATCATGCCTTACGGCATGACAATCCCGCGCCCCGCTTTGAGGTGGGTAACGGTGACCATCGGTGAACCCTGGATCAATGCCGAAGGCTTCACGGCTCGAGTTCGGGAGGAGCTATTAGAGCTTAGTGGTGTTCGTCCGGGATCTTGATGTCCTTTCGAGGAGGCATGCCCTCTTCGTATGGTTCATCGGCTCTGGGCATGGCCATTTGCTTCACGCCGGGCGTCCAGCCGCGAACGGCTTCCCAATGCCGCGTCCCGTAATCAGCAAACATGATGAACATGAGGGTGAACCATAGAAACCCTAGAGCTGCATAGAGCTTAACGATACTGGACTGATACTTGACGCCCATGAAGATCAAGATCACGGCAACCGCCTTAATGAAGGCAATGCCCATGGCGATCAAATTGTTGATCAAGGAAGCTAAGGCGGGCGGAACATCCTTTAGCGCACTGGGTGCGATCTGGGCCCAAGCAATGGTCGTGACCATCAGTACTCCTAGTAAGAGTAACGTCTTGACCAACGTCGAAATCGGCGTGATGTGATGGCTATGTTCGTGAGCGTGTTCAGACATGGTCTTTACTTGGGCATTAGGTAGTAGAGCGGATAGAGAAAAATCCACACAATGTCAACGAAGTGCCAATACAACCCGAGCATTTCCGTCGGCAGGTAGTCGGAGATGGACGGATGGTCAACGGCGATCAGGTACATGAGTACGCTGAAGAGGATGACCCCAATGAGTACGTGCAGTCCGTGGAGTCCGGTCGTTCCGAAGTACAAGCTGAACCAAAGTTGAGCAATATGGCTCGGTACATAGGGATTGTCCCAAGTAAATCCTGGTCCGGGGTAGTGACCATGGTTCCACTTCGGAATGTACTCAAAGAGCAACTTGATGACGATGAATGAAATAGCGCACAGGTTGGTGAACCCGAGGCACACTAGGACATTCATTTTCTTCTTCCTCTGGTGGTAATGAACGGCCAAAGCCACTGAGAAAGAGCTTGCCAGCAGGATGGCGGTGTTGATACCTCCGATGCGCCAATCAAGCTCTTTATGTAGCGCATAAAAGTAGGGTTGATACTTCCACCGGTACACGATATAGGACATGAACATGACCCCGAAGAACATGACTTCGGTCACCAGGAATGACCACATGCCGAGAACATAGGTCTCTTGTTGCTGGGCCAGGTCTTCGAATTGCTCGTAGACCGTGTCCTGAGGTTGGTTCATTTTCTTAAGCGAGATCATGCTTCCTCCTTGGTCATGCCTCGCAAGGCGAGTTCTTCGGCCTCGGCATCATAGCCGTACACATCGCCTACCACGACGGGGACGCCGTGGAAGTTGTGCTTGATTGGGGGTGAGGCAGCTGCCTCCCATTCCAGGCCCCGGGCTGCCCAAGGATTGGGTGGCGATTTCGGCCCCTTGAAGAGTGAATAGGTTAGATAGAACGCGGGCACGATGAGCGATATGGCGAGAGCCGAGGCGCCAAGCGTGGACATGACGTGGTACACCTGAAACTCGGGGGCAAAGTAGTAGTAATGGTAGCGGCGCGGCATTCCGAGCCAGCCCACGACGAACTGAGGCAAGAACGTGAGGTTAAAGCCGATGAACACGAGCATGGCGTTCCACTTGGCTACTCCTTCCGGATACATACGTCCGAAGAACTTTGGCCACCAGAAGTGGAGAGCACCCAAGAAAGCCAGAAGCGTTCCCCCGACCATCACGTAGTGGAAGTGCGCTACAACAAAATACGTTCCAGTGACATGGACATCGGTGCCAACGCTGGCCAAGTAGAGCCCGGTCATGCCGCCTACCGTAAACAGACCAAGGAAGCCGAGCGCGTAGATCATCGGTGAAGCGAGCCAAACCGAGCCTTTGTACATGGTCAAAGACCAGTTGAAGACCTTAATGGCCGAAGGAACGGCTACCAAGAAGCTCGTAAATGAGAAGAAGATCCCCTGGTACATAGACTGCGAGGACACGAACATATGGTGTCCCCACACGATGAAGCTCAAGGCTGCGATCCCGAGCGATGAAAGGGCGACAAAGTGGTATCCGAAGACCTTGTTGCGGCTAAAGCAGGCCATGATCTCGCTAATCACCGCCATGCCAGGAAGTACCATGATGTAAACCGCGGGGTGGCTGTAGAACCAGAACATGTGCTGGAACAAGACCGGGTCGCCGCCAAGCTCGGGGCTGAAGATGCCAATCTTGGCGACGCGCTCAAACACAACGAGCAAGAGAGTGATGGCAACAACTGGCGTACCAAGGATAACAATGAGCGAAGTCGCGTAGTGGCCCCATACAAAGAGGGGTAGTCGCCACCAAGTCATGCCCGGAGCGCGCATCTTGTGGATGGTCGCGATGAAGTTGACGCCGGTAAAGATTGAGCTGAATCCAACGACGAAGGCCCCCACCAAAGCGAGCGTGATCTGGCCATTCGAATAGATGGAGGACATCGGGGTATAGAAGGTCCAACCGGCGTCAACGCCCCCCGACATCATGGCAATCAAGAACATGATTCCACCTGCCATGTAGAAGTACCAACTCAGCAAGTTCAACCTTGGGAAGGCAAGGTCACGAGCCCCAATTTGCATGGGGATCAAGAAGTTACCGAAGATGGCTGGAATGGCAACAACCAAGAAGAAGAAGACCATCACAACGCCGTGAGCTGAGAAAGCCTTGTTGTATGTCTCGTTCGACATCAATGTGCCGCGCGGGGAGGTGAGTTCTAGCCTCACCATCATCGCCGCTATGGAGCCTACGAAGAAGAAGAAGGAAACGGAAATTAGGTAGAGAATTGCGATCCGCTTGTGATCTTTCGTGAGCAACCACGACGCAAGCGTATGTCCCTCTTGAAGATAATTTTTCTCTTCAGTGGCAACGTGAGTTGTCATTGAGCACCTCCGGCGACCTGAGTAGGAACGGGAGTTCCCAACGTTTTGATGTACTCGATCAGTTCGAGAATCTGCTCTTCGGTGAAGCTGTAGGGCTGCATCATGCTTTCATAGCCTTTGTTTATCTTGCCTTCTGGTGCAAGGAGAGACTGGCGGATATAGTCATGGTCCGCTACCATCGTCGAACCGTCCGTAAACTGCCGCTGTCGACCGTACAATCCATATAGCGAAGGGGCGCGCTGGTTGTCTTTCTCGGTATGACAAGAACCGCACATGAAATCGTCATAGAGCTGCTTCCCAGCGGCAGCTGGTAGCTCTGGCTTTGGCTGAAACCGGTTCCCCCCGGTCTCCTTCCACTTCGCAAAGTCCTTTGGCTCAAGGGCGTAAACGTAGCCGCCCATTTCGGAGTGTTGCGTGCCGCAGTGCATTGCGCAGAACAGGTTGTATTTCCCGGCCTTGGTCGGAGTGAACCACATTTGGGTGTAGCGGCCCGGAACAACCATAAACTGAACTCGGAACTGAGGAACGTAGAAGCTATGGATCACGTCCTGGCTAATCATGGTCAGCTTGATGGGAACTCCGACCGGAACGTGAAGCTCATTGTTTTCCCTGACACCATTATCGTGTTGGGCATGCCACATCCACCTCTTGCCAATGACGTTAATCTCCATCGCATTAGCGGGGGGCTGACGCATATCCAGGTACATCTTGGCTCCCCAGACAAAGATAAAGAGGCCGATGGAGAGGAAGCCACCCGATGACGCGATCTCAATGACGGTGTTGTGGTGCATTGGGTTACGTCGGTCTTCGGGTTTGCCGCTCCCTCTCTTGTACTTGATGATCAAGCCCAAGCAGAGCACGAAAACGAACAGAGTTGTGAGTACTGTGAAGGCGGTGATGAGATAGAACAGGGTGTCGTACTCAACCGCGAAATTCGAGGCTTGTTCAGGAGCGAAGGGGAAGTTCATACCGTTGAGTTGCCTCCTTTGCGGGGGCGTTGCTTGTTCTTGGTGCTCATTACAAAGACCGAAACGCAGAGAACCAAAAGGGTGCCGATGCCACCAACTTTAAGTGCTTGCTGGACCACGATTCGATACTTGCCAGTAGCGGGATCCATCATGAAGCAACCGAGCAGAATGGGTTCGGCCTTCTCCCCGACCTTTTCCGCTCGTGCCAATTGAAGGGAGTTGCGTATTGCGGGGGCAGGGAAATCCGAACCGAGTAAGTAGCCTGCAAGTTTGCCTTCGGGAGATGCGATCATGATGCCGGTCGCATGATTTATTCGGTCAATATCGGGCTCGTATGTGAAGCGGAACCCAATGGCTGTCGTCAGCTTTGTGATTGAGTCGATTTCGCCTGTGAGGAAATGCCACGATTGCCTTGCTAATGCTAGGTCCGAGACTTTCTCGGCTTCGTTATGGGCACCATCCGCATAGACCTTATTGATGGCCGATTCTGTGACCTTCGCATCAATGGTCGTTTCTGTGGGATCGATCGAAAACGCGACAACTTCAAACTGCTCTTGCGGATACCTTGCTTGGAGGGCCATGACCGATTTCACGGTCTTATCAAAGACAACGAGGCAGGCCGCCTTGCACCGATAGAAAACGGGAACGATAATGACGGGCTTCCCCTTGTGGAAGAAGTCGGCCAAGGTCACGGCTGCGCCAGTCTCATCGTGCCATCGTGTATCCAGAGGTACAGCATCGCCCAGTTTTTGGTCAATACCGATTGACCCCTTGTCGAATCCTCTTGCCTTCGGCTGCGCGGGTTGCGCCAGAGAGCAGGTCGAAATGGCAAGAAGGGCCACCCACAGAAAGGCAATCCTCCGCATTATCAATGTACGCCTCCAGTAACGCCCTTCACTCCTTCCTTCCCAAGCTCATCAATTGCGCGGTCAATGGGGATTCTCTTCATTCCGGGATTCGCACTACTTTCACCGTATGTGGTGGACTGCTCTTGTTCATGCTGACGGACCTTCTCAATATCACTGTGAGCAGTGATATTGGTCTGAAGTGGTGCCAAGCTGCTCCCGGGACGAGTTGGTTCCATGCGAGTAGCATCCAAGGCATATGGTCGATGAACCATGAGGTTATTGATAGCAAACATCAGCCCCATGGCGAGAGGACCGCAAATCGCGGCGAAGACAAGAAACCCTACGAGGTGCCGTGTGACGGTCTTTAGGTCGCTATCGCGTAATTCATAGCGGGCTGCCTGCGACTTCGCCAGGGCTTCTGGGTCATCTTTATGGTTATGCGTGCTCATGGTGCAAAGCCTCCTGAAGCCTCGTGTCGTGCGCGGGGAGCAACTCGGTCTCTGTGGTTGTTCGTCCAAATGCCCAGAGCCACAATCCACCAATTCCGAGAACGGCGATTAGGTCGGTCCAAGATGGAAGGACGAGACCACCACGCATGAACGGCATGATCGTCCAGTACATGTCTACAAACCTCATGACGAAGATCCCGCCAGCTGTCCAAGCCAAGAGTGATAGGTGCTTCTTCGTCCGAGGCGCAATCAAGGCCGTCCATGGAACCAGCCATCCGAAAAGGATATTGAAAGCCCCAAGGAAAAGGAGGAATTGGCTTTCTACCTGTCGCTTGTAGTAGAAGCTCGTGAACTCAGGGAGGTTGCCCGACCAGATAATGATGAACTGGCTGAGTACAAAGTAGATCCAGAGCATGGTCATCATGAAGTTCATGTTGCCCAAGTCACGAGTAAGATCTTCGCTGACGATCTGATTGTAAGGATACTTCTTTGCGTTCAAGCAGACCAGCAAGGTCGCAAGCCCAAGGGCCATGTTTGCCGCCACCACGATGTAGATCGGCCCATACATGGTGCTGAACCAATGCGGATCCATGCTCATGAACCAGTCTGTTGAGGCCAGTGTTACCGACAGAATGAAGAACACTAGTCCCGGCGAGGCCAAGTTCGTTCGGAAATGCTGCTCCTTTATCTCACGGGACTCGTCTTGTCGCAAACTTGAAGCGCGGAGCTTGCCCGCCAAAACGATCCAAAGAAGGAAGTAGACGAAGAACCGGATGGCGAAACCCGTGGGATTGAGCCACTGAGCCTTGGTAACCATGTACTCATCATGAGCTTGAAGGGGGTACCACTTCGCATAGGGTACGCCGAAATTGGCTGCGATCGGCAAGAAGAGAATCACCATTAGCAACAGTGCTTTCACGCCACCTCCGGCTTCAAATATGCGAAGGACCGATTGACTCCAATTGCCGCGCGTAACGTGACTGAGCAAGGTCATTCCCAAGCAACCCAACGTTAGGGCGATAAACGAGCCCCAAGCCCAAGTCCAAGAGCGGACCATTTCGGGGCCGAGGGTCTTATCCCCGAACATGACCGCAAGGCCAGCAGCGCCAAAAATAAGGCCAAGAAGGAGCCCCATATTCCCAAGCGGGCCAAACTTAGCTCGTTCCATTAGTGGTGGGCCTCCTCGGTGGGCGCGGCTTTCTTGGCGGCTTCTTCCATGAGCTTCTTATCTTCAGGTGAGAATTCCTTAATGTGCTGACTCGACTGAAGGGCGCGAATGTAGGCGACAATTGCCCATCGGTCATCAGGTTCCACACGGCTGGCTTGGCTCAGCATGATTCCGTATCCATGAGTCATCACATCGAAAAAGTGCCCCACGGGCATTTGGCGCAACCGATCTGTATGGTAATTCGCGGGTTTTCGCTTCAGCACAAATCCACGCTGAGTAATCATCCCGTTCCCATCGCCCAGCTCTCCGTGGCAGTGCGAACAGGCGATATGGAATCGCTCCTTACCACGCTTCATCACCTTGACCATATCCGTGTTGGTATCTACGACTTCACCGTCTAGGGTCAATTTGGCTGGGAACTTGTTGGTGAGCTTGCCATTCTCAAAGCCAGTAGAATGGGCGTCATCAAGCTTGTCCCATCCTTGAGCAACGGCCCCCTTCGGAATGGGGCGGCTTGAGGCGCCATCCTTGAAAATACCGCTTTCATCTTGATCCCACGGCGTAACCTTTGCCTGGTACCACATGTCGGTGTGGCAACCGGAGACAACTGCCGAAGCAAAAACGAGAATGCTTAACTTCGCCACCTTCTGACGGGATCCCCACTTGACCATCTTCTTTAGAGCGACCAATTCCCTTCCTCCTCTGCGTCAACACGAGAAACATTCACTGGGTTCAAAGAGCGAAGTAGGGCCTCCGCTTTAGCCGCATCAAAATCTCCCTTGTTTTCAAGGCACAAGAAAAACTTGTCTTGGCTGGCCCGCTCAAAGTTGGGGGTGCTGAAGGCCGGATGATACGGTTTGGGTAGCCCGTTGAAGGCGATCATCCCGAAGACCGCCACGACGCCTGCGCACAAAATCGTGCACTCAAAGGTGACAGGAACGAATGAGGGCCAACTGAATGCGGGGCGTCCTCCAACATTATGCCGGTAGGCGATCAATGAAACATAGGTGATGAGCGATAGCCCACCCAGTCCTCCGGCGAGGCCTGCCCCGAAAATTGTCCAAGGCACTCTGGAATCCCGGAACTTCATCGCATCTGAAAGCCCATGAATTGGGAATGGCGAGAAGCAATCCATATGGACAAACCCCGCCTCCGTTGCTTTCTCGGCCGCCCGGATAAGGTCGCCTGGCGCGTTGAACTCGGCGCATACGCCGTACAGGAGGTCTACCTGTTCTGTGTGCGTGCTCATTCTCCCCCCTTGCCCGCAAGGGCGAGGTCACCGTGTTGTGAGTCGTCGGAGCCACCGCTCGACTTCTTGTATAGCAAGTCCTTCATTTCAAAAATATTGATTACCGGAACGAACCTGA
>JADLGZ010000094.1 GCA_020849075.1 Fimbriimonadaceae bacterium
AGCATGAAAGACGCCCGCGCTATTGCAAGCATGGACTATTGGCACCTCGCCGACGATGTCCACTAGGCCATCAAATTCCGATGCTTGAGCATCGGTGCGCGGTTGGTTAAAGCCCGAGTCAACAAAGTGCTGGCAAAGCCCTTCGAGTTCTATGTTTTGCAGTTTTTGTATTGCTTTTGCAAGTTCGACCGCCCTTGAGGGATCACAGCCAAACCGGCTCAAGCCTGTGTCAACTTCAAGATGGATCTTTGCTCCTTTGTTCTGCTTCTTGGCGGCATTAGAGATGGCTTCCGCAACCTCCAGGGACTCCACCACTACCCGCAGATCATAGTAGACCGCTTGTTCAGCCTCTACCGGAAGAATGGGCGAGATCACGATGATCGGGGTCTCCAATCCAGCTCCCCGAAGGGCTACCCCTTCTTGAACCGTGGCAACACAAATCCAATCAACGTGCCCATGGGCGGCCGCTCGGGCTACTGGGACCAACCCGTGCCCATAGGCATCCGCCTTGGCCACCAGCGCAAGGCGACAGCCCTGGGGTAGCGACTGCCGAACCACGTCCAAGTTATGGGTCAGCGCGGTCAGATCAATGTCAATCCAAGTCCGCGGGTAAGGGTTCACGCTAAGATTGTGGCGCAGTTGGTGTGATGTCTAATTCTAGGGTATCGGCACCTCGAATAACCCGAATCTTGACGGTAAATCCCGCCGTAGCCGCCACGAGGGCCTCCTGAAGATCGTTAATATCGCGAATCGGCTTGCCGTCAAATGATACAAGGATGTCGCCCGGCTTGAGGCCAGCAAGTTCGGCCGGAGAACCTGGCGTTGCTCCAGTTAAGCGAAGCCCGCGGGGGTCCTCAGCGCCCATATCGGGGATGAAGCCAACCCTAACTCTTCGTGTCGTTCCCGGATCGCCACCACCTTGAACGGGCTTTCCAGTGAATTCGAGTCGGGCATCCATCGCATCCAACTGCTCAATTATTTGCTTCACGCACGTTAGCACAAGACCAACACCCTTGAAGTTTATGGTTCCCGAGGTGTCTGCTTCGGTGTGATACTCCGCGTGGAGCCCGGTGTTGAAGAAGAGGGCTGGCACCTTTGCCGCCACGAACGAAGCGTGGTCACTATTGCCTGGGGTGGAGAAGACGGGTTTGATATCAAGACCCGGGATCCGCAAGCTGGCGAGCAATTGGGCGAAAGGCGATGCGGTGTCGGCCGAGAACACGGTCAATCCCTCGGCTTCGCGTAAGCGCCCGATCATGTCCATGTTCACCATAAAGTCGGTCTTGGCCAGAGTATTGGCGTTGGTGGCAACCCACGCTCGCGAACCGAGTAGCCCCAGTTCTTCCCCGCTATAGGCTTGAAAAATGATGGTGCGGCGATTGGATCGGGCCTTCGCAAAGGCGTCCGCTAGCGCCAACATGCCGGCGGTGCCGCTCGCATTATCGTCCGCGCCAAAATGGGGCAGGGCATGTCCTGAGCGGGAACCCGTCTCTCCGTAGCCGAGGTGATCATAGTGCGCACCGATGATGATGAATTCTTGCCGGAGCTTGCGATCATTTCCCGGCAGAACTCCGATAACATTCCGGGCTGTCCCTTCATTCGGTTGTAGGTCAGTGCACGCGCGAAGCATCAAGCCATTCTTAAGGGACTCAATACGGTTCCATGCCGCTGACGTGATGGCAATAACGGGCACTCCTAAGCTGGCGGGCACCCCTTGTGTGCGGGTTGGAATGGGTAATTCTAGTCCACCCGGGTTCTGGGGGCCAACGAGAATGAAACCGATCGCGCCTTGGCCCTTGAGGCGCAATAGATCCTCCGTAGCGCTCCGAGGGATCGCTACCCACTTTCCGACCACATTTTCGCCGGCCCCAAGCCAGACAACCGGGGCGGTCAGGAGGGTTTGGGTCTTGCTCCCGTACACCGGCATGTAATCTCGACCGAGTTGCAAGGGTAGGGAAGCTTCGCCATTCCAAAAGCGGGCGGTATTGAGTTCTCCCGGACGCTGACCCACCGTAACCGTAAACGGGTCAAAGAAGCCATCCTTGCCGCCGGGGCGAAGTCCGCTACGCTCCATTGCCGACGCGATATATTGGGAAGACCGCACCATTCCCCTTGATAGGGTCATGCGTCCCTCCATTTCCCGTGAGGCTAGGGCACGTATGTGCCGCTCGGCGAGGGAGACATCAATGCCGGGATCAAGGGCGGCAACGATGAAGCCAATCACTGGAATGACAGCTCGTAAATGCGGATGACCTTGTCGAGCCCACCCGTTGCGAGGCTCTTCCCATCGGGGCTAAATGTAACCGTGCTCAGCGGTTGTGGCGAGGCTTCAATCTTGCCGTGCCCACGCCCCTGCATCACGTTCCATAGATACACCACGCCGTCTCTTCCCGCGCTCGCTAGCAATTGACCATCGGGGTGGAACGCGATGGATTCGATTGGCTTCTCATGACCAAAGAACGTCTTGACGAGGTCATAGTCTCCCATGCGGAAAATCCGGACAGAGCGGTCCACTGACGCAACGGCCAGCATACGAGAATCCGAACTAAATGCAAGTGCCGTAACCGTTGAGCGTACCGAGTTGAAGCTATGCAATAGCTTGCCGGTGCTCGCGTTCCAGATCTTGACAGTAGCATCTGCCGAGCCCGTGGCCAGGTACTTGCCATCGGCTGACCATTGTACGGCGGTGACCGACTGGGTGTGCTGGTTGCCGACAAAGGCGGCATCCCCCGTCGCAGTTTTGCAGACTTGGACAATGTTATGGATTGAGCCAAGCGCGACGTACTTTCCGTCTTGAGCCACGCTCACGCAACAAATCCACTCAAGCGGACTGTTTCGCCAACTGACCATTTCGCCGCTATTGATCTGCCACACCGAGACTAGGCTCTCCGAGCACCCAGCTGCGACGATATTATCATCGCCAACGGGGTGGACAACATTTACGACGCCTCCTTCGAGCCGCAACGAACGACGGACGGCGAAGTCGTCGTCCCACCACAGGATTTGATTATCAAACGAGCTGCTGACCAAGCGGTTCGTATCCGGCTCGAAAGTAATAGAATAAATAGGCGTCCGGTGATCTTTGAGTCGGTGGGCAAGCCGAACGCTGACCGACTCTTTGACCGGTGCATCAGGAGCGCTGACGATTGCCGCGCCCGGAGTTCCAAACAGTGAGGCGTCATACTCCATACGCCGGGCGGGATCGCTGAGGGTCTCAAACGCCGTATTGATCAGCGCCATTCGCTCATGCGCCTTAGGATCGGGATTGATGTCGGGATGATAGGACCGAGCTAGCTTCCTGTAAGCGATGCGCAATTGTTGGGATTTCGCCTTGGGAGCTACTCCGAGGATTTCGTACAAACTGACCACGTCTAAGCGGAGATTATGAAGTCCCGATGACCTCAAAATCTACCCTTTGGTGCCATTTTCCAGCTTCGGAGTAATCTCGGTCCGTGAAGGTCTACATCTCCGCCGATATTGAGGGTATTTCCGGCCTTGTGAGTTGGTCACAGTGTGGGCGACCCGATGGCCAGCACTATGACTACTCTTGGGCCCGCGAACGGATGACCGCTGACGTGAACGCGGCCATTCGAGGTGCGCTTAGGGCCGGGGCAACCGAAGTGGTCGTGAAGGATAGTCATGGAAACAGTAAGAACCTCTTGGCTGATCGTCTCGAGAAAGGGACTCAACTAATCTCGGGACACGGAGCCAGTACCCAAGGCATGATGGCGGGGATTGACCGTACCTTCGCGGCGGCCATGCTCATTGGTTATCACGCGATGGCGGGAACTCAGGGAGGTGTCATGGAGCACACCATCACGGGCTTCGTGCATCGGATGAAAATCAATGGTCAGCCTGCGGGCGAGATCGCGTTGAGCACGGGTGTAGCCGGGTGTTACGACGTGCCGGTGGTGGCAATCAGTAGCGATTCAGCCGGTTGCTCCGAAGCCAAGGCCCTATTGCCCGGGATTCAAACCGCCGCCGTGAAGACCGGTCTCGGGCGATACATGGCCCAGTGCCTTCATCCTGATGAGGCCCTAGCTTTGATTGAGGACGCCGCGTTTGAGGGAGTTAACTCGGCCAGCTCCCTTGATCCATGGCTACCCGATTCCCCAACGACGATCAGCATCGAATTGAATCGCAGCGAAGAGGCCGATCTCGTGGCCGCTCGGCTGCCTGGAGTGGTCCGCGTGGACGCCTACACCGTAGAAGTCAACGCCGACTCCTATGCCCAGGCACACCAGATGGCGTGGGCCGTATTCGCCCTAGGCTCACTCGGGCAGAAAAGCGGGGACTAAGTCAGCCATCCATTCGCCGGACAATCAAATCCAAATACTCAAATAGCATCACGCGCCACCAGGGCCAATCGTGCCCAGTTCCGGGGCGGTCATCGCACCAGTGCGGGATACCCTTGCGCCCAAGAATGTCGGCCAGTCGGTGATTATCTTGACGACAGATGTCTTCATGACCGGTGCCGAGGATAATGCCCATTCGGTGGAACTGCTTCAATAGCTCCGGATCGTGCATGTTGGACATGTAGTCCACCGGGTTGTTAAAGTACACATCATCACTGTAGTAACCGTAGAAGAACTGCTTGATGTCAAAGGCGCCACCCATGCTAATGATCTCACGGACACGGTCCGGATGGCGAAAACCAAAATTCACTGCGTGATAGCCTCCGAAGCTACATCCGCCGACCATAACCCGGGTATGTCCGGTTTCGTCGTAGGCTCGACCGAGCACCTCCTCCAAGATCATTCGGTCATAGCAAATGTGGTTATGAATGCGATGCGCCGGGTGAATGTCGTAGGCATAAAAGCTCTGCTTATCAATCCCATCCACGCAATAGACCTTGACTTTTCCTGCCGCAATAAATGGATAGATCGCCCCGACCAGGCCAAAGTCAATATTCTGGTTGTAGCCTCCCATTGAAGTCGGGAATAGAATGAGTGGAACGCCTCCCTCGCCAAAACTCATCATTTGAGTTTCTTGGTCCAAGTTAGGGCTGTACCATTTGCTGTAGTTCTCGGCAACGGGCATTGGTCAGAGGGTACCCGCCCAGTATTCTAGCTAACAGCAAGCTTGCGGCTAGTCATCTTTCTCGTTTTAATCGTCCCCGGTAATCGTGTGGTTTTCGGGGCGGCTTGGGCGGTGGAATCTCTTGCCCAGCGGGGGGATCCATTCCCTCGGGGGAGCAAGAACAAACGATGTATATCTTGACTTGGAATGAAGAACATAACACGGTTTACGCTGGCCTTGGCGGCGTAGTAACGCAGGCCGAAGGCTGTGTGTTAGCGGATGAGATTACAGAGCTACTCAACAAGGTGGGTGGAACCGGAGCGACGGTCGAACTTGACGCCTTTCGGGCGACTCGATTTGCCCAAGGAGCTTTCGAAGAGCTTGAAAGGCTACGCGAAGTGTGCTCCAGCAAGGGTGCAGCCTTGTGCCTGATTACTGATGAGCGAGCCAATGCAATGAGCGCTGAGGTCCGGGCCATCCTCGATGGCAACGTCAATGTGGTGCCGTTAGCGAGCTAGCCGGCGAGTCGAACAATTTGACGGCGGAAGCAAACTCGCTTCCGCCGTTCTTGTTACCTCTAGACTTACACTTCCGGTTCCAGCAGGCCGTACTTCCCGTCCTTCCGACGGTAGAGAACCTCGACCCGATTCGTGACCTCGTTCTTGAACACAAAGAACGGGTAGCCAAGCAGATCCATCTCCAGAGCAGCCTCATCAATCGTCTGCGGCTTGACCAAGAACTGCTTGCGTTCCTTGATATGGACGCGGTCGTCGTGGTCCTCGTCATCATGAGGTTCCTCAAAGCCTCTAGGAACGGATTGCCCACTGTGGCGGTACTTGTTCACCAGCCGCTTCTTGATCCGCCGCAGCCGATTCTCTAACTTGTCTGCCACCAAATCCACTGCCGCCCGCAGGTTTGCGTCCTCTTCCTCACCCCGGATCGTGAAACCATCGGCAAAGATGGTGACTTCCAATTTGTGCAAGTCACGCTTACCGCGATGCACCTCTCGGTGAACCAACTCAACGCGAGATGCTTTGTTGAAATAGCGGTCAAGACGCCCAAGTTTCTCTGCGGCAAAGTCTTTGTCGTGATCGCTCAGGTTTCCAACGGCGTTTCGAACGAGTACTTCCATCATTTGTCTGTGTCTCCTAAGGCGCGGCGCAAAGTGGCAATTGCCATGGCGGCGATGCCCTCCTTACGTCCGAGTGCGCCCAAACCTTCATTCGTGGTCGCCTTCACATTCACCCGGGCGGCGGCGATGCCCAAAGTGCTTGCGATGGTCTCCCGTATCTCCTTGCTACGGGGCATGATCTTTGGCGTTTCAGCGATTAACGTAGCATCAAGGTTCTCAATCTCCCAACCCTCAGCCCTCAACAAGAGCCCCGCCTCCTCCAGGAACCTCAAGGACGGGCAATTCTTCCATTGCGGGTCGCCGGGAGGATAATGCACTCCAATATCCCCGAGCCCAGCTGCCCCAAGTAGCGCGTCGGTCGCCGCATGAAGGAGAACATCTGCATCAGAGTGCCCCTCAAGGCCGGGTCCATCAAACGGTACGCCGCCAAGCATCATGGGACGACCCGGGTCTTGAGAAAAAGCATGAATATCGTAGCCGAAGCCTGTTCGGGTCACTGCAATACCGCCCACCATCGCTCTTGCCATTTCAAGGTCTTCTCGAGTCGTGATCTTGATGTTACGCCTATCTCCTTCAACAAAGCAAACGCTAACTCCAGCTTGTTGCAAAAGGCCTGCATCGTCGGTGGCCTCTGTGTTTGTCTCGTGGGCTCGGATGAGGTCCACTCGCCGCCCGCATTGGGGAGTTTGGATACTCCAAAGCTGATCGCGGTCAAGGGTGCAACCGTCGTCTTGGCGGATCGTATCCGTTATCCTTACTGCCGCCGTAGCTGCCCCCGCTTGGCGAGCCCCTTCCACCGTCTTTTGGATGAGTTCCTGGGTCACGAATGGTCGAGCGGCGTCGTGAATTAGCACATAGTCGTATTCAAGCGGGATTGCCGACAGACCGTTACGGACGCTCGCCTGCCTGTTCTCACCGCCGACAACGACCTTATCAACGCCAAAGTCGAGGCCACGACCATTGTCCACCACGACGATAAAGTCGCAAACGGATTTCATCGTTTCAACGGACCAAGCCCACACTGGCCTGCCCCCTAGGTCTTCTATTAGCTTATCTTTACCAAAACGAGACCCGCTACCGCCGCACAAGACAATCGCGGCGATTTTCAACGGGCGCGCCTTCGCTGGGTACCTTCGTCGTCAATGCCATCGTCAGGGAGCTCGGCGAAGATCATTTTGCCCCGCTCCGTCTGGTGAACCTGCGAAACAACCACCGAGACATCTTTCCCAAGCGCTCGGGCCCCGTGTTCGACCACGACCATGGTGCCGTCATCAAGGTATCCAACTCCTTGTCCAGTATGGGAACCTTCTCTAGTAATACTCAGTTCCAGCGGCTCACCCGGGAGAACAAGCGGCCGAACGGCGAGGGCAAGGTCGTTGATATTGAGCACATTGACGTCTTGGAGGCCAGCCACCCGGTTTAAGTTGTGGTCATTTGTGACGAGGTCCGCCCCTAGGGCACGAGCAAGGCGCACGAGCCGCCCGTCCACCCCGTCGCTTCCTTCCGCGGCAAGGCGGTCATGGGTACCGACGTCAAGGGTTACTTTGGCCTGCAATTGCCTTAAAACCTCTAGGCCACGGCGCCCGCGTTGGCGCTTCAGGCCGTCGCTGTTATCGGCAATGTACTGCAACTCGTTCAACACAAACTTGGGCACGTACAACTGGCCCTCCAAGAAGCCCGTGAGAAAAATGTCGTAAACGCGGCCGTCAATGATGACGTTGGTATCCAGAATCTTGTAGGCCGATCGCCGCCCCTTTCCCCGATTTTTGGACCACGGCAAAATATCCTCTACCTGCCGGATCACATACAGGGCAATGGAGGAAACCAACAGCATCATGCCGAGGGTCGCAAAAGTAGCAGTAAAGGCCCCTAAAGCTGTAAACAACACCATGAATGGGACGGTGAGGATGACCCCGAACAGGATGCTGAGGAAGATGTTGACCTTGTCGCCAGAATGAGCCCGTTCCCAAGCTCCGAAGGTCCGTTCGAATCCCTGGTGTAGGGTATTACCAACGGCTAAGCCAAGAACCGCCCCTAGGACACACAGGGCGGCAAGGGGGGTTGGGTTGTTCGCGTAAGACGATCCCTCCTGGAATCGCTGATAGAAAAAAGCAAGGAGCTTCGCCCCATTTTGGTAGGCAATATAGGCAATGCCGACGGCCCCAAGGACAAGGAATATGAATCGAGCTGGATTACGGCGCATTATGATCGGTACCTCGTAGAGATGATTTCAAAATGACAGCCCTGCAAGACCGGGAACGCGAAGGCGTCCTCAACATTGCCATGGGCAAGCTTAAATCGTAGGGCGTTAGTGGGTTGATTGGCTCGCGTCGGATCGTAGGTAATCCACTCCTTGCCGCTCCAAACTTCATCCCAAGCGTGATAGTACATTTGCCCATTGTCATAGATCAGCCCGCTGGTCACCCTAGTTGGTATGCCCGCGCTCCTCATCAACGTGGCTCCGAGGATCGCATAGTCTCGGCACACCCCCTCTTTGGAAGCCAAGACTTCGGTCGCATCGCGAAGCACCCCGATCCCGGCGTTTGAGGTCATTGTCCGCTCAATCCAACGGCTGATCCGTTCACTCGCGGCCAGAACGTGCTTCTCGCCGCCCACGATCCCGGCACTGAGCCGTTTGAATTCAGGGCTTCTTGCTGGAATATGGAGGCTCGGTTTGAGCCATTTCTGCGCGTAGCGGGCGGCTTCAGTGATCGTTTCATCCCTCGCCCTGCCCCGGTCAATCGGGTGAACTGAAACAATCCAATCGGCTCCGTTTTTGGCGATGGTCTGATAGGCATCGCTCGGGCATCGGCTCAGGTCTGCGTTGGAGACCCGGTACTTCACCGAGATGAGGTCAAAGGGGCGGACAATCTCTGGGGACACCCGAATGGCCGCTGACTCGCCTAGGTCCGTTCGCTCAGTAATGTCAGCCAATGCCACTTCCTTGGTCACGGGCACCATGACCATCCCGAGAGCGGCCTCAATCTTGATGACATCCCCCTTGGCCGAGTAATAGATTTTCGATGTCGCCCGTGGGTCCTTCACCGTAACCAAGGTCGCATCATAGGTCTTCCCAAACACCTCGACCTTCCGGGGACCGTCTAGGGTGACTTCATTCTCAATGAGGGTCACCGTGGTCACATCCAGTACGTGGACCTTGTAGGATTTTGTCGTGCCCGCTCCATTGAGGATCAGCGCCGAAGTGGCATCCTCAACGACCTTGGCTCCCGGCGGAATGGCGAGAGTCCGCTCGGTGATTGTGCCAGCGTTGTTTATCACAACCTTGATCTCTTTGGCGGCAAACTTTGCGGTGACGACCTGAGTGCGACCGCCGCTCTCGCTCGTCGTGCGGATCTCCTTGGGCTGTCCGTCCTTATCGGCCAGGGTTTGACTGACAATCCGCATGTCCAAATCCTGTCCCATCAAGGCCGAGCGGAAGACCGTCTCCGATTCGCTCCACCCATCCTTGAGTTCGCGCGACACCGAATACCCAACTTTGCCGCCATTCAAATAGATAGCAAAGTACTGGTCAGCCGCGCTCGCAAAGGCGGCCACCAGACCTAGGACTAAACTCGCGCCAAATCGCTTCATCTTGCTTTAACTACGCAAAGGATACATTGTGTGAACCCAACGCGCTAAACCTTTAGTCTATAGACGCGTGGCAAAGGGGCCACAATGCTTAACGCGAAAGGTACGCTTTTTATTCCGCCATGTCAAAGCTGGTCATTGTTGAATCTCCCGCCAAAGCCAAAACTATCAGTCGTTTTTTAGGTGGGGGGTACACCGTCGAAGCCAGCTTTGGTCATGTGCGAGACCTCCCGAATAGCGCTGGCGAGGTGCCAGCCGAGTACAAAAAACTCAAGTGGGGGAAGCTCGGCGTCAATGTGGACGACGAGTTTCAAGCGATCTACGTGGTACCCGCCGACAAGAAGCGGCACGTTGATAACTTAAAGAAGGCCGCCAAGGGCGCTGACGAAATTCTGCTCGCAACGGATGAAGATCGCGAAGGCGAGAGCATCTCGTGGCACATCTTGGAGCTTCTCAAGCTACCCAAGAGCGCAAAGGTCTCCCGTATTGTCTTTCACGAGGTCACACCGGAAGCCATCAAGGCCGCGCTGGCAAACCCCCGACCGCTGGACGATGATCTCGTTAGGGCCCAAGAAACAAGGCGCATCTTGGACCGCCTCTACGGGTACACGTTGAGCCCGCTCCTTTGGAAGAAGGTCGCCCCCAAGCTCAGCGCTGGCCGAGTCCAAAGTGTCGCCGTCCGCCTCTTGGTGGACCGAGAGCGCGAACGCCGTGATTTCGTCCCCGCCGAGTATTGGGATCTGGCCGCTCAGTTCGGTACGAAGGAGGGTGACTTTGATGCCCGTCTCATTCGCCTCTCGGGGCAAAAGCTGGCAACCGGGAAGTCATTTAGCGATCGTGGAGAACTGATTGATGACACGAAGTGGTTGAAGGAAGCCGAAGCCCGAACCCTGGGTACAACCGCGCAAGGAGTGGAAGACTGGCGGGTTGCCAGGGTTGAGTCGAAACCGGGCCAAGAAGTGCCGCCCAAGCCATTCCAGACTTCAACCCTTCAGCAAGAAGCTAACCGCAAGTTGCGCCTCAGTTCAAAGCGCACTATGCAAATTGCCCAGAGTCTGTATGAAGGTGTGGATTTGGGTGGCGAACGAGTAGGCCTCATCACCTACATGCGTACCGATAGCTTGACCCTGAGCGAACGCGCGCTTCAACAAGCTAGGGAAGTCATCACCGAACTCTATGGAGCGAACTATCTTCCCCAGCATGCGGTGCAATATAAGACGAAGGCGAAGGGAGCTCAGGAAGCCCACGAAGCCATCCGACCCACCGATCTCAGTCGCCGCCCCCAAGACGTCAAACCACACCTTTCTCCCGAGCAGTTTGACCTCTACGAATTGATCTGGAAACGTACGATAGCATGCCAAATGTTGCCGGCCCGCGTTTTGCGCACAACCGCCGAAGTTGAGGGCGAGAACGCCGGGCACAAGTTTAGCTTCGCATCCAGCGGCAAGACCATTGAGTTTCCAGGCTTCTTGCGAGCGTACGTTGAAGGATCTGATGATCCCGAATCTGAGCTCGGCGATCGAGAGCGGATTCTGCCCCCGCTAAAGGAGGGACAAGGCGTAGACTTGCGAAAGCTAGACGTCGAGGATCACGCTACGCGTCCGCCTGCCCGTTACACAGAGGCTTCCCTAGTTGGCAAGTTGGAAGAAGAAGGCATTGGGCGACCGAGTACGTACGCCAGTATCATCAGCACGATACAAGATCGGGGTTACGCGTTCAAGAAAGCCAATGAACTGGTGCCGACCTTTACCGCTTTTGCCGTGACTGACCTGCTTGCCCAAAACTTCGACGGGCTTGTTGATCTCAAGTTCACCGCGAAGATGGAAGGTGAGCTTGATGAGATTGCCGATGGCAAGCGAAACTGGGTCAAATATCTGCGCGGATTCTACTCAGGCGAACACGGCCTAGAACAACAAGTGGAGTCGAAGGCGGAGGGCATCCCATACCCAGCAATTCCCTTGGGCGGCGATATCGTCCTAAAGGTTGGTCGTTTCGGTACGTACATCCAACTGGGTGATGTCCGGGCGACGGTCCCAGAGGGTACGGTGCCCGCCGATTTTGACCTTGAGAAGGCACGGGCCCTGCTGGGTGGCCCAAGCTCAGTAGGTGTGGACGCCCATAGTGGCCAGAGCGTGCTTGTGAAGTCCGGGCGTTTCGGAACGTACCTCGAGGTGGCCCAGACCGAGGAAGAGAAGGAGCGGGGGGACAAACCCCGGCGGGCCAGCTTGCCTCAGGGGCTTACCCCCGACCAACTAACGGAGGAGGACACGCGTATCCTCCTCAGCTTCCCACGAGAGTTGGGCAACGACCCGCGAACCGGGGATGCAGTGACGGTCCTGATTGGTCGGTATGGCCCCTTTGTCAAAGCCGGAGACGTGATACGTAATGTTTCAGATTGGCGTACGGCTGGTCGCATCACCCTCGAAGAAGCCAGCGAAATATTGGCACAGCCAAAGAGCTTCGGCAAACGGGTAACTAGCCGAGAACCCGCTAAGGCCATCCAAGAGTTCGGGAAGCTGGAAGGGGCGCAAGGCAATGTTCGTGTGCTCAGTGGACGCTATGGACCGTACGTCACCGATGGTAAAACCAATGCCACGCTACCCAAAAATGTGGCACCCGAAACGCTCACCGCCGAAGTTGCCGTAGAATTGTTAAAAGCGAAGGCTGCGGCTGGGCCGTCTAAAAAGAGGCCCGTGCGACGCGGTCGCCGCTAGGAAGAACATGATCTCATCCCTCGTTTTAGCCACCCTTCTGCAGCAGGTTCCCGCCAAGGCACCTCCAGTGAAGGATTTCTACAGCGTTACGGTCAAAGATATTGATGGTAAAGATTTTGCTCTGAAGCAAACGAAGGGCAAGGTAGTCGTCGTCGTGAATACGGCCTCATTCTGCGTCTACACGCCGCAGTACCGATCGTTGCAAAAGCTCTATGCTGACCACGAGAAAGAGGGGCTGGTTATCCTAGGATTTCCGGCAAACAATTTCCGTAACCAGGAGCCGCACTCAAATGCTGAAATTAAAGAAATGTGCAAGCGAGAGTACGGAGTAACGTTCCCCATGATGGCAAAGATCTCGGTAAAGGGCGAAGATATTCACCCGCTTTACACCTGGCTGATTGCCAACTCACCCCGGCCAAAGGATGACATTGAGTGGAATTTCGCCAAGTTCATACTTGATCGGAGCGGTAAGGTGCGATACCGAATCATGCCGATCGTCGAACCCCTTGCCGATGATTTCACGAAGCCCGTTCTTGAGCTTCTTGCCGAAAAGACCTAGCGGTTTCGCGGATCGGTCGCGGCCCGGAGCCCATCGCCCACAAAGTTGAGGGCGAAAATGGTCAAGCTGAGGATCGCGCAGGGCCACACCAAGAGAAGCGGTTGCGTGTTGATGTACGCCCGTGCATCGTTGATCATGCTGCCCCAACTTGGGGTTGGTGGGGTAACGCCGATGCCCAGAAAACTCAATGCCGATTCGGCAAGGATTGTCCCGGCAAGGTCTACCATGCTGACCGCCAGCAGAATGCCCGTGAGGTGAGGCAAAACATGCCGCGTAACGACCCGGCGGGTTGGCATACCAAGCGCCCGAGCGGAAACGACAAACTCCCTGTCCTTCAGGGTAGCCACTTGTGTCTTCACCAAACGGGCGACTCCCGGCCAGGCCGTAATGCTAAGGGCGACGATTACCGGCACCAAGCCCGTACTCCAAACACCAATGATCAAGATCGCCAGAAGAATGTCGGGAAAGGCAAACATTCCGTCCGTTAAGCGCATGAGCGGGTCGCGAAACCATCGCTTTCCGAAGACCCCGATCACACCAACGAGGGTGCCCAAAGTCAAAGCAATGAGTTGCACCGAGAAGCCAACGATTATTGACATGCGAGCTCCGTAGGCGACACGGGCGAAGACATCCCGCCCCTGCTCATCCGTGCCAAACCAGTTCGTAGCGCTCGGAGGTTGAAGGGGGGATGCAACCGGGTTGAGGTAGTCGTGGCGCATCGTTGGCCCGAAAATCGCGAACAGCAAGAGCAAGATTAGATAGCTAACGCCGAGCCAGAACAGCCCTTTCAAACTTGGGCCTCCCTAATTCTTGGGTCAAGGGTCGGTTGGATGAGGTCCACCAAGAGATTGATGAGAACAAACAGAGACCCGGCAATCAGCACCGTGGCCTGAATGACCGGCGTATCGCCTTTCTTGATGGCTTCAATTGCCGTCGCCCCAATTCCGGGAAGCCGGAAGGCGGTTTCAATGATGAATGATCCCGTCAGCAAGAATCCAAAGTTGGTCCCGATGGCGGTAACGACGGGAAGAATCGCATTTCGTAACGCATGGCGCAACGTTAGGCGAAGGGGCGGAACTCCCTTGGCTCTGGCCAACTTGATGAACTCCTGCTGGAGGGTTTCAATCATGCTGGCCCGGCACAGGCGCGTGATCTGCGCCATGGGCCGGGCTGCCAAGATGACGACCGGCATCAGGAGATACATCCATACTGGCCCCGCCAATTGGTTTGACCAACCACTGGGCAAAATATCCATGTTTACGGCAAAAATCTTAACGAAAACAGGGGCCAGGACAAAATTGGGGATGGTGACGCCTAGCGTGCTGACAATGAGGATCGTTCGATCGCCAAAGCGATTTTGGGTGACCGCCGCAATCGTGCCCAACAATATGCCCACGATGGCCGCCAGTAAGATCGCGCATGTGGCGACCGTAATCGTCATCGGTAGCGTGCGCTTGACGATATCCACGATCGGTTCTCGTGTGCCGTGAAAGCTATTGCCAAGATTGCCCCGGCTGAGGCCGCCCAAGTACTCCACGTACCTAACTCCCCAGGGACGGTTCAGACCCAATTGCTCGCGAAGGCGGATCACGGCCTCGGGGGTCGCTTTCTCACCGGCCAAAATGGTCGCCTGATCACCCGGCGAAATCTCGTCCGCCACAAACGTGATGAACGAGATAAACAGCAGGCTGAGCACAGCGTACAGCAACCGAAGTCCCAGGTTCTTGGCGATGGATGGCGACACCGCGCCGGAGAATACCTTTCAAGCTCCGCTATTGCGTTCGTGCCATTCCGCCGATGGTATAGTAGTTCAGCGCGGAAAGGTGGCTGAGTGGACGAAAGCGCCCGCCTGCTAAGTGGGTATACCAATTGGTATCGCGGGTTCGAATCCCGCCCTTTCCGCCAGTTCTTCGTCCAGGCATCCGACAAAAACTCAAACCAAAGACCCCTCTGAGGTTGTCTTCAAGATTATGCGAGCGGCTCCCTTCCTCATCTGCTTCGTCGCCGGAATTGCATCCGCGCAGGACTTGCAGGGTTATTTGCAACAGCGCAACAAGCTGGGGATTAGCCAGTCCGCTTCCGTGGCTGCCCTCGAGACGCTCGTCGGGCAGAGAACGACCGAGATCAAAGGCATCGTCAAGGGCACCATCCGTATCGGAGACGGAGGGATGATCATGGTTGAGACCATGAGCGGAACCCCAATCTCCGTGAATGCCAGCCCAATTCCCGGTTGGCTCCAGAGCGGCAATGTCACCGCCCGCATGATCGTTCGTGCTTCGCGGGAGCACGATGCCGCCTCGCTTAAGGCCGATCTTGTCGCCGCTGCCCTCGATTCGCAGGTGTCGGCGTGGGAAAAACAGGCCGCAAAGCCTGCCCAAAAGAACCCTTCTGGTTTATCCGGCCCCATTGGGAGCAAAGCCCCGTCCAGTAATCCAGCGACTCGCCCCACGCCTGCGCCGACCAAGGACGGCAAGACGTGGTACGTCCCCGCCAGCGATGCCGTCCCGTTCTACCGCGATTTCATTCAAAAGCAGAACAGGCGATTGACCAAGACGGAAGCCGAGAAAATCGCCCGAGGCGTGATCGGCTTTAGTTTGCAATATGGCGTAGATGCCCGCCTCGTAATGGCGATGATCATGGTCGAGAGCGGATTCAATCCCCGATCAACGTCTCGCTCTGGGGCAATGGGCTTGGGGCAACTCATGCCAAGCACTGCCCGCGGTCTAGGGGTATCAAATGCCTACGATTCTATGGACAACCTCTACGGGATGGTCAAGCTCATCCGAGGGCACATTGACAAGTACACGGCCCAAACGGGCGGAGATGAATACCGATCTCTGGTGCTCATGCTGGCGGCCTACAATGCCGGCTCAGGTGCGGTCAGTCGTCATGGCGGCGTCCCCCCCTATCGCGAGACGCAGAATTACGTCCGAAAAGTGACCAGCCTGTACCAGCAACTGTGCGGGCAGTAGCATGCCCCTGTCTCGCAAGCCTTGGCTTGCACATCGGACGGCGCCGAGCCCGGCACAAAGCCTAATTGAACATTGCGAATTTTGGCTGCCGCAGCAGGACTCGAACCTGCGACCCGCTGATTAACAGTCAGCTGCTCTACCAACTGAGCTATGCGGCAACGCGAAGGAGGTTATACCCCAAACGAAGAGAATATTCGGTCTAGGACGCCGGGAACTGCAGGGGTATATGTACGGATTGTGCGTCCTAGGCTCGCCCCCGCATCCGAGCAATCCATCGGCGGAGCCGAAGCGTAATTGGGTCAGGGATGCCGCTATCACGAAGCCAAATATCTTGATCAACCCTGCTCCGGGTGACTTGGGACTCCCGCCACTGAATATATTCAGCGGGATCGTCATAGGTAATGAACTCGGGGGTGGCCCCCTCAATGAACGCTAGGTCGTAGCCAAGCGCTTGAACCCGCCGCCCCCGCCAAGCATCCTCCCAGACCTGATACCGTTCGTTCGTAATAGGTTGGGGGCCGACCAGCCGAGCGACATCCGGTCGATAGGCATGAAATGCCCCGGCGACGTGATGCCCTCGTTCGAGGGGGCGGTAGGTGGTGTTGCCCGCGGTTCGTGGCGAGAGGACGCGATGGGCTCCAACGAGGCCTTGATCGTGCGGCCCTACCCAAAGTCCAGCCATGCCGAGGCGAGGAAGATCCCGAAATGCCTGGGCTACCAAGTCCTGCCAACCAGCCCCTGGAACGTAGTCATCGTCCATCGTCACATAGAAATCGTGCGCGTCCAACAGGTCCTTTAGGGCCATGTTGAGGGCCGCTGGCTTGCCTTCAGCACCATCGAGAATGTGGAAATCAGTTGGCTGGGTGAAGCTCGCCCGCACCCGAGCCATGACCTCGGGGTGCCCGGGCCGATCCTGCCTAATGGTTGGAATGACGACGAGCCACTTAACCGAACTCACCGCATGGGCCATAGCCTCAGGATAGCTCAAGCCGGGTATCCTGAGCGCTCTCATTCCGATTGTCTTATGGCGACCACGATGCAATTCAAGCGCGAGGACCTGAATCCTTGCACCGTCAAACTGAGCGTTACCGCTTCTCCCGACCAAGTCACCA
>JADLGZ010000095.1 GCA_020849075.1 Fimbriimonadaceae bacterium
AAGGAGGACTTGGTGCAGTTCAATGTCAGCCGGTCAACCAAGGGTGTACTCCGTGGACTTCATTACCAAGAGCCTTGCCCTCAAGGAAAGCTGGTGATGGCTCTCGAAGGGTGCGTGATGGACTACGCCGTTGATATTCGGGTGGGGTCGCCAACCTTTGGTCAATGGTGGCGATACCAACTGGATGATGAGGCGCACGCCCAATTATGGGTTCCTCCGGGGTTTGCCCATGGATTTGAGGTCTTGAGTGACCGGGCCCTGTTCGCGTATCTCGTCACAGAGTTTTATCAGTCCGAGAACGATCGGGCCATTCACTATAGGGACCCGGAACTAAAGATTGACTGGCTGACGGAAGGTCCGCAAGTGAGCGCCAAGGACGCTGCCGCTCCATTTCTGACAGATGCTGTAGTTTTGCCTAGTTATGCTTAAGTTGCGACCCGTGTATAATCCACCAAAGGTTAACTAATGGGACGATTTTGGCGATGGCTTAAGGCGTTGTTCAATCGGGGCATGGACAGGCTGGAAGATCCAGAAATCATGCTGGATCAGGCGCGTCGTGACATGCAAGCGGCTTTCTCGGCGAATCGAGAGAAAGCTGTGCAGGCAATTACTCAGCGCAATCGCCTGCAGACGATGTACGACGAGCAAACGGCCAAGAGTGCTCAGCTTGAAGCTCAGGCGACGATGGCCTTGAAACAGGGTAATCGCGAGCTTGCGCGCGGAATCATGCGCGAAAAGCAGACGGTGGACGGGGGCCTTGAGTCCCTGAAGGCGAGCCTGACGGCCGCGACCGAAACGGTAGAGCAAGTAAAGGTCGCGATCAAGCGACAGGAAGAGGAAATCCGTCGCAAGACCAGCGAGGCGCTCGCCCTCAAGGCCCAATGGAAGCAAAGCCAAATTCAAAGCGCAATCACAAAATCGCTGGACGGCCTGAACTTCGATCACGAGTTTGATAGCTCATTTGGAGCGGCGCGCGAGCGGATTAAGGAGAGCCAAGCGGAGGCCCAAGCCCGACAGGAGATGTTTGGTACAAGTATCGCTGGGAAGACCATGCAGATGGAAGATCAGGCGATGGACGCGCAGGCGGAAGCCGAACTTCAAAAGCTTGAAGAACGCCTCGGTCTTGCCGAGAAACCAGTGGAGACAACCGTAGAACAACCCAAGGTCGCCGATGATGTCGACTCGCAACTCGCTGAACTTGAGAAGCGAATCGAACAGTCACCCGGCTAGATTCATTCAGGTTCGGCTCTAGGAACCAATGAGCCAATACCGTGTCTTAATTGCTGACGATGATCCAATCATTCGGTTGGATCTCAAGCAGATGCTTGAACGACTTGATTATGAGGTCGTGGCCGAAGCTGGCGACGGCCAAGTTGCGGTAGACCTCGCTCAGACTCACCAGCCCGATGTGTGCGTTCTTGACGTAAAGATGCCCCAAATGGATGGAATTGAGGCGGCCCGACAGATAGCCGACAATGGGATCGCGCCTGTGATCTTGCTCACCGCGTTTAGTGACCGGGAATTGGTGGATCGTGCTCGCGAATCGGGTGTCTTTGGATACTTGGTAAAGCCTTTCAAGCCCAACGATCTCCTACCTGCGATAGAGGTTGCCCGAAGCCGCTTCGAGGAGAATCAAGCGCTTGGGCAAGAGGCTGCGGATGCCAAAGACAAACTGGAAATGCGTAAGCTCCTTGACAAGGCCAAAGGCATCCTCATGGCGACCTTGGGTGTGACCGAAGCCGAGGCGTACCGGCGCATACAGCAACAGAGCATGAACAATCGCAAGTCCATGCGTGAGGTGGCTGAGGCAGTTATCTTGGCGCAATCGGTCTGAGAGTCCGCCCCTAGACCTCAAGCATCAGCGTGATAATCTCAAACGGGCGATAGGAGAACTGGACATTGTTGTCAACGACCTCCAATTCTTGTTCGGAAAATTCCTCAAGGTTGCAGATCCATGCTCGCTTGATCCCCAAGACGCCGGTTAGTGACGCAAGTCCCCGCGTGTTATGGCATTCGTAGAGCCGGACAACCATGTGATTGCTATCCTCGGCTTTCTTTACCGTATCAATGATCAGGTTTCTCGTATCAACTTGTATGAATGGCGGCAGTCCACCCGCTTGCCCTTTCATGGCGGTCAAATGGCAACTGCGTAGCGGGGCATTCAGCGCATAAGCCGAGGCGATCACGTCGCTATGAATGATTTGATCAAAGTGGGGCAGCAAAACATAACTAAAACGATGGCGACCCATATCGCACTTGGGGTCTGGAGATTTTGGTGCCCGAAGCAGGGACATCCGCATGACGTTTGCCCGGCAATCAAAGCCATACTTGGCATCGTTTAGCAAGGCAACGCCCATGTCTCCTTGACTGATGTCAATCCACTTCTGAGCGGGTACTTCAAAACGTGCCGAGTCCCAACTGGTGTTGACATGCGTTGGGCGTTCGGTGTGACCGTATTGGACCTCGTAAGTGGCGCGGTTTGCATTGAGGTTGAGAGGGAAAGCAACTTTGAGGAGTTTGTGGCTCTCCCTCCATTCGATTTCGGTGTCAAATCGGATGCCAGGGGTCGGACCAAGGCTAATTCGCTGCTTGATCCAGCTCTCATCACTGATCCGTCGCACGACTTCGACGGCGATCCGTACTGGACCGCGCTCCACAATCTCGAAGGATTCTGCCTTCAGGAGCGTCCTCTCAGTCTCAAAAGTCCATGGGTCAACATCCCACGCATCCCAGAAGTTGGGGCGATCATCAAAGAGCTGGAACGCATTGGCCAATTTGCCCGGCTCAATGAACTCAATCGTCCGATCGTCGTAGGAGGCAAGGCTGGTGATGTTCCCGTTTCCGTCGAAGCGAACGATCCATTCGCTACTTTCCAGCCGGCGCTCTCGAGCCTTGAGACGGGTACTCCTTTGAGGTAGCGGCTCGTTGGTGAGGTCCGCAACGGCAACGCTCCCCAGCGCGGCTTCTGGCGTCTGAAAGATTAGCTTTGCTTCACCAAATTCTTCAACAAGTTGAACGGGGGTGGAGGTGTCGTCGCAGGCGAGAGTGGTCGGTACCTCGGCGCTATCCCACGGAATTTCGCCTTGGCTCGGGACCGTACTGTTGGCGAACAAAGCGACCGGATTCGACATTGAATCAGTATCGAACTTGGAGCCGATGCCTCGAAGGGCGGTCTGGATAACTTCGTGCCCAATCTTGAGGATAGCGGCGTAATCCCGGGCGGAATCTTCGTAGACTTCTCGCACGGACGAGCCCGGAATGATGTCATGAAACTGGTTCAGGAGGACCAGTTTCCAAGCCTCTTCAAGCTTGGCGCCAGGATAGGTTTTTGGAAAGCCCGGAGCAAAACAGCTTAGGAACTCGGCATCACGAAGTAGAAACTCGGACATGCGATTCCATTTCTTGTTGTTTGCCTGGCTGGTGTAGGTGCCCCGGTGCATCTCCAGATACAGTTCGCCAGACCACGTCATTAGATCGCGACTCTTTGCGCGGGCTTCCCGGAAGAAGTCCACTGCTTTTCGTCCTGTTTGAATGTCAGGTAGGTAAGGGGCGGTCTGAGCGCGGCGAAGCATCTCAAGGTGCTGCTCCGTGGGACCGCCTCCACCGTCACCCCAACCAAATAGGTAGAGGCTTTGGTCGCTGCGGGCTTGATCCTTGTGCTTGTGAACACTCTCAATGATCTGCGCCGGTTCCCCCGAGCCCACATAGGTATCGGCGGGAGGGAAATGCGCCCAGATTTTCG
>JADLGZ010000096.1 GCA_020849075.1 Fimbriimonadaceae bacterium
ATCGCGGAGATAATTGCCACCATCGGAATCCGCGTTGAAGTCGTCAAAGAAGATTGATGCTTCCCATCACGGGCACTTTTCTTGACGAGATCACGCACGATATTCCGAGCCAAAATTGGGGTCGGGAAGAATGGCGCCGCGAGTTTGCCCTCTATTCGCGAATTGGCCTCGATACCGTCATCATCATCCGGGCGGGCTACAAGAACAAATGTATCTTTCCTGCCAAGTCCATCCCCGGACTGCTTCCAGTCTACGACGATGTGGGAGCCGTTTTCTTTGAGCTCGCCGACGAATATGGGCTCAAAGTCTTCTTTGGTACCTATGACTCAGGCTTTCATTGGCTAAAGATGGACGCACGGGCCGAGGTCGAGATCAACAAGAGATTTCTCGATGAAGCGTGGGCGAGATATGGGCATCATCATTCATTTGCGGGTTGGTACTTGACCCATGAAACAGGGAAGCATTCCCCTCATATTGTGGAAATCATGCAGCAGATCGGGGGCCATTGCCGGTCATTGGCGGACTTACCCGTTCTCATTTCCCCCTATCCCCAAGGAGCCAAACAGATGGGCGAGGACGCCCTGACCCTGGCTGAGAGCTTCAAGCATTGGGACCGGGTCTTTTCTGAAGCAAGTGAAGTGGTGAATATCTGCGCCTTCCAAGATGGGCAATTGCACTATGATCAGTTGCCGGAGTTCAGCGCAGGGATCGCTGAGTTGGGAGCGAAGTACGGCATCACCATTTGGTCAAATATTGAATCCTTCGATCGCGACATGCCAATCAAGTTCCCACCGGCAGATTGGCGCTACCTGCGCTTCAAGATGGAGACGGCGAGTCGCAAGTCGGAAAAGCTGATCACATTCGAGTTCCCGCATTTCATGTCACCCCATTCGTGCTACCCCTCCGCCCATAACCTGTATCGAAGGTATGCGGAGCACTTTGAAATCAGCGTCTAGGCAGGACTAGACACCACCAGATGCCCCTTTTGTGTCGCGGTTGTTTAGCTGCTTTCCAGCGCCCTTTTCCGCTGTGTTGATGTAAGTGTCCTTGTCTCTCATTACGGCTTGAGGAGGCAGGGTTTCGGAGAGAGTGTGGGCTCCCTCCACCTTCTTGACCGCCGTACCGATTGCCATGAATTCAATCATGCCACCGCCGAGTTCATACACATAGGTTTTGATGCCCACAACATCGTCCGCTCCGACTCTCTCTGCATCAACCATGATGTGGTGCAAGGCATTCTCTCGAGCTTCGTAAACTAGTTTGGTCAGCTCGTCAATTTCGCCGCGTGAAAAGGCCTTAAAGAAGGCCGACATGCCACCAATAAAGCCGAGCGAATAGACACTAACACCGAGTACAAGCTCCAGCGGCATATATCCGAGATGAGCTAGGTTCCACATCTCCTCACAAGTCAAATCGCTAGTCGCCGGGTCGTTGAGGCGCTCGGGTCCATAAAGGGGGTGTTTGGCCGCTGTTCCAATCATCAGCATCTCCTGCATGCCCCCGAACGGAACGATGGTCGTGTTGATGCCGACAACACTATTTGCGCCAAACTTCATGGCGTCCGCCTTGATTCGTTGCAGGGCAAGGTGGCGAGTAGTGTTGAAGACCTGGCTAAACTCGACAACTTCGCCGCGCCCTAGGGACCGAAAAGCTCCCCGAATACCGCCGCCAAGACCGATCGAGTACGCCACATTACCAAAAACAAAGTGGACGGGGTCATATCCGCAATCAAGTTGGCAATACAATTCTTGACCGTCTGCGCTGGAACTAAACTCCAGATGGGGAGCGGTGACGCCGGGTCGATGAACAGACGAGGCGATGCTGAGGAATTCGCTCCCCGCTCCGTGCTGAATCAGCTCACTTGTGACGCCCGTAATTCCGACCGCTCCGTGCAAATCAGTCCAGGCGACCATCCGATCAAAACTTGCTTGGCGACCATCGTGAATGATCTGAGTGACCTCATGCACTTCTCCCCCGGCGAGGGTGCGCATTCCCGCACGAATCGTCCCGCCGAACCCCAAACTCCAAACACTATTGCCGACGAGGAGCTCCCCGGGTTCAAGCCCCTTCTTCGCTAAGCAAAAGATCTCATTGCCACTCAGTCCGGTCATCACGGGCATATTATTTATACGTTGCCGTGTACGAAGGATGGTTCTTTCGGCACATTGCAACCCGGTCGTAACCCACAATGAAGCCAAAGTGGACGATCTGCTCGCCTTTGCGTTGAATATTGCCAAAGAAGCCGGGGACATCACGATGCGCTATTTTCGGCAGGGGGTGCCCGTGGACCATAAGGACGATGACAGCCCGGTCACGATCGCCGACTGTGCGGCGGAACGCCATTTGCGACTCTCAATTGAGCAAAAGTTTTCGAATCATGGGTTATTGGGCGAAGAAGAAGGGGCCGTTGGCGATCAGTCGGAGCGATGGGTCATTGACCCAATTGACGGGACCAAGAGCTTCATTTGTGGTGTGCCGTTATATGGTGTACTCCTGAGCTACGAGAGAGATGGTGTCCCTGTCATTGGGGTTTGCCACTTTCCCGCCATCGGGGATACCGTGTGGGCGGTGGCGAAAGGAGGCGCGTTCATCAACGGCGTGCAGTGTCGGGTTTCGACGATCAGCAACCTAAGCCGCTCTACCCTGTGCGTAGGATCGCACAAGACTCTGGCTGATACAGGGCGGTTGGACGGTGTTATGAAGCTGGCCCACCAAGCCATGACAATACGAACATGGGGGGATGCCTATGGACACTGTCTAGTGGCTACAGGTAGAGCCGAAGCGATGCTTGACCCCAAGGTGAGCTACCACGACCTATCAGCGGTGAGCCTCATCGTTTCCGAAGCGGGCGGTAGATTCACCGACTTTGACGGTCAGCCCGGAATCAGCGACAATGCGATCTCCTGTAACGTGACTTTGCAGCAGAAGATCCTTGGAGCGTTTCGGTGAGGGTCCTCGCCGTAGATTGGGGGGGTGCTAGAATTGGCATTGCCGTTGGAGAATCAGAATTCGGCATCGCCAGCCCCCGCCAAGCGATCAAGGCAACGGGAAGCCTTGCCAAAGATGCTGCGCTGCTGAAACAATTGGTGGATGAAGAGCAGGTAGGCATGGCTATCATTGGCGTTCCCGTCCACGCTGAGAATCCTCGGATGGCACGGGTATGTTTGCAATTTGCGGAACGCTTAAGAGAGTTGGGGGTTGAAGTGAGAACAATAGATGAAAGCTTGACCACGGAGCTCTCGCATCTTGACCTTGCGGAGCAAGGCTACACAGCCGCTCAGAGAAAGCATCTCGTAGATAGTGAGGCAGCATTGAGGATTGCATTGAGGTATTTCAGCGAGAATGGGTAAGAAATCAGCCGCTATTGGGGGTGCCCTTGCTTTGCTAGTGGTAGGGACTGCGAGTGGTGGTTACCTATGGCTCAAGTCAAACCTCGGGCGCTCTCCCATCAAGGAGCCGAGGTATGTGCACCTTGACGGAACGACAGGTCGTCGGGTCATGCTCAATCGACTGCAGAGGGAAGGGATCATCACGAGCTCAGACGCCCTTGAGATTTATGCTCGTTGGAAGAAGGCTCCACCGACTGTTCCGGCAGGTGTTTACCTGTTCAAGCCCGGCATGTTTCCCTATCAAATCCTGGATACCATGCGCGGGCCGCTAAAACAAATGGTGCGCATTCCCGAAGGCCGGTGGATTGCGTGGGTTGGTGAAATTCTGGAAGGGAAAGGTGTTTGCACGAAGGACGAATATGTTGCCCTTGCGAGCAAGCCGGATGACTTTCGCGGCAAGTTTCCGTGGTTGCCGCCGGCGATCCCCACCCTAGAGGGATATCTGTATCCTGACACGTACGATCTTCCCCCCACGATCGGTGCGAGGACGGTTGTAGAGCAGCAGCTACGGGCCTTCGAAAAGAGGGTCAAGCCCAAGGGCCTTTCTCCGGAAGTCCTGAAGCGCGCCGTTACGATTGGCTCTATGGTGGAGTTGGAAGCGGCCCGTGATGCCGAGCGTCCGATGGTGGCCGGGGTGATTGAAAACCGCATCGCTAAGAATATGCGTCTCGAACTCGACGCCACAGTTCTCTATGGGATGCAGAAATGGAAGGTGTTGGGGCCCGGACAAGTGCGCAAGGTTGAATCCCCCTACAACACATACCTGCACGCCGGCCTCCCACCAGGGCCGATTGGATCGCCCGGGCTCGCCAGTATTCGGGCCGCAATGAATCCCGATTCGCACCCCTACTTTTTCTATGTCGCCAAAGGCGATGGTTCCGGTGAACACCTGTTTGCCAAGAGCTACGCCGAACATGTTAAGAACATCCGAGCAGCCCGTGCAATGAGGCCCCAGGCCCAATAATGGGATTTCGTGCTGGGCGGATTGACAAGGCTGAGATTCCTGCCCGCTATCACCAGTTCCTGCCGACGCGTACGGTAAACAGTGTGCTGGACGTCATCCCCGCCGAGCTCGTGGCGAGTGGGAAAACGATCGTGCTTCTTGACGCGGATAACACTCTCCTGCCCTGGCGAGCCGAGGACATCCCAGCAACGACCCGAGAGTGGTTAACCCAAGCGCAAGCCGCGGGCCTGCAACTCTGCTTGGTGAGCAACACCCGGAACAAGGAGCGCCTAGAGCGGCTCAGTCAAGCGATGGGGATTCCTTTTGCGGTCGGAAGGTTCAAGCCAAGCCGCGAGATGTACGATAACGCCCTCGACAGGTTTGACGCAGAACCGGATCAAGCGATTATGATTGGCGACCAGATTTTCACCGATATCCTCGGGGCGAATCGGTCGGGGATAGACGCGATCCTGGTCCGCCAAATGAACAAGCATGAATTCATCGGTACACGTCTTATCAGCCGCTTGGGCGAGAAGTTGATTTGGCGCAAGCTGCTTGATGCAATGGAAGAAGAGCTTGACGACTTGCCGATCGTTGAGCCCACAGGCTTCTTTCATCGCCGCATCGTTCGGCAGTTTGCCAAATTCTGCATCGTTGGGCTTACAAGCTTTGCGGTGGATTACAACATCCGGATGACCTTGCAGTTTGGCACCAAGGTCAAGGGCGAATTGCTAAGCCAAACCGGGGGGCAGTGGATGGTGTCGCACGTCCCGTTCATGGCCCAAATGTCGCACACCGATGCATTCTTTCCCGTCGCTGCAGCGGCGGGGGCATCCCTTGCGATCATCAATAGCTTCATATGGAATCGCCTCTGGACCTTCCGCATTCGGTCGCGAGAAGAGGCAGGAACGCAATTTGGCCGCTTCCTCATCGTTTCAGTCGGTGGTCTTGTTTTGAATGTGCTGTTGAGTTCCTTGTTTAACCACCTCATTCCCGGTGACCCCAAGATGTCCGCCCGGATTGCCACTGTGATGGCTACGGGTTTCGTCGCGATCTGGAACTTCATGGGTCAGCGGCTTTACGCCTTCCGCCCATCTCCGGAACGGTAGGGGTTATGCGTGAATCGCCGCCACTCCGACCGCCTTGCGAGCTTTGGCGAACGCTTGATCGAGGTCCTCGATTAGGTCATTCACGTCTTCGATACCGACGCTCAAACGAAGCAGATTGGGGTGGACGCCTCGCTCAACGCGTTGCTCCTCCGTTAGGCAGCCGTGCGACATGAGTGTCGGGTAACCGATGAGCGACTCTACGCCGCCAAGGGATTCGGCCAGTAAGAATATCCGCGTACTGGTGCCAACGACTTTGGCCATTTCGACTGTCCCGAACTCAAACGAGAGCATCCCGCTAAATCCGTCCATTTGCGACTTTGCGACTTGATGATAGGGGCTATCGGGTAGCCCAGGGTAGTACACGGCGGACACGTCAGGTTGCTGTTGAAGCCACTCTGCAACTCGCTGTGCATTCGCCGAGTGTCGCTCCATCCGAAGGGCCAAAGTCTTTAGGCCCCGCAAGCATAACCAAGCATCAAACGGGCTTGGGCTTGCGCCAGTATTCTTCACCCACTCGGCCGCCGCTTCGCCGAAGGCGGCATCACTGGTGATGAAAGCACCCCCAACGACATCGCTATGCCCGGTGATGTACTTGGTTGTACTGTGAATAACAATGTCGCATCCAAGGTCAAGGGGGCGTTGCAAGGCGGGGGAAGCAAAGGTGTTATCAAAGACCGTGATGAGGCCATGCTTCTTCGCCTCGGCGACAATTGCCCGAATATCGCACACTCGAAGCAGGGGGTTCGTCGGGCTCTCGAAAACGACCATCTTTGATCTTGGGGTGACGGCCTGGCTTATCGAACTGGGATTATCCGCGTCGAAGATAGAGTGACCAATGCCTTGGCGCGGCAAGATCGCCTCGATGTACCGGTAGGTTCCGCCATAGATGTCGCTCGCGACGAGGACATGATCACCAGCCTCCAGCAAACTCAACGCTGCAACGACGGCGGCCATGCCGCTGCTGAAGCAAGTGCAATGCGTCCCATTCTCCATGCTAGCCAGAACTTCTTCAAGCACAAGGCGATTTGGGTTGTTGACCCGGCTGTAGGCGACTTTAGGCTCCTCGTCAATCTGGTCCCAAGCAAAAGTTGAAGTCTGATACAAGGGGTACGAAACCGATCGGTGCTCGCTCTCTGGGTTCTGGGCCACTCGAATGGCCTTGGTTGCGAAACGCATGGTTCATGATACTCCCAAACATCGCAATCTCCTAACCGTTGAATAATAATCGAATGAAAATAAGCACTATTGATAAGTATTGTTCAGATAATATTTGAGAAATAGCGATTTGTAACAAACATTATTAGTGATTTGTACTTACGGTATTCTTCGGTCGTGTTCCGACGCAAGCCAAAGGAAGCCCTTGACCCGCCGCTTTGGCTGATCGCTGGCTTAGGCAACCCAGGGGCGGAGTACGCCGGAACTCGGCACAATGTTGGATTTGACGTTATTGACCAATTAGCGTCAGCCCATAAGTGCAAGTTGGATATTCGCCGACACCGTGCCGTCTATGGGCTTGGGCGCATTGCTGGCGTCTCGGCAGTGTTGGTAAAGCCCATGACCTACATGAACCTGAGTGGGCAGGCCCTGGCCGAGATCACCCGCCACTATGGGTTGAATCCCGACCATGTTCTGGTGGTCGCAGATGATTTGGACCTATCGCTGGGCCGAATTCGCCTCCGTCCTGAGGGGGGTGCTGGTGGCCACAATGGACATAAATCAATCATCCAAAGCCTGGGGACTCAAGCCTATCCACGACTTAGGATTGGAATTGGCAAGGCGGGAGAAACGATTGATCACGTCTTGAGCCGCTTTTCTTCTGAAGAGAGGGTAACCGTTAATGAAGCGATTGAGAAGGCGGTCCGGACAATCGAAACCACCCTCGATCGAGGGGTAGATGCGGCAATGGCTGAGTTTAACGCAGAGTAAGCGCTGGGGTCGCCCGCTCTGTATAGGTGTGTTGGATGCCGAGTACGTGCAACGGGCCATGGATTGCATGCCATACGCTCACGTCGCGATTCATGTAGGCATGGTAGACCCGAGAACCATCCCGTGTAACATTCCATCTTGGGGCTCCCAGACCGGTGTGCAGCATCACGAATGCCCCTGGCACCACATGGGTTTCATCACCAAAGAGGTGTAGCGCCGGGGAATTGGCGGGTAGATCGCATTGACAGTCGGGTAAGACCGCGCAACCCCGTAGCAACTGCCTCAAAGCGCCTTGGTTTTGCAACAAAATGAACTCCCGGTTTGGGTCTGGGTTACGCTCAATTCCGACGATTCGAATCATCTGTCGCCCTCCGCTTATTTAGACGGCGATTCATTCAAGTTTAGAGCGTGTTTTCTATGTTTTGTATCGCTACTTCAAGGACGGACAGGGCGGTTCCTTGGTTGGATTTGGCCACACCCGCTAACATGATGTCTTCCAGATTGTTGAGGAGCTTGCGCACGTCCTTCAATTTCGCGTTAGAGCTCTTCGTTAAGCGCAGGAACTTGACGCGCCGATCCTTCTTTGAGGTCACCTGCTCCAGTAAGCCCTTCTTGAGATGACTGGCTACCGTCTCTGAGAGAGTGGCGGGAGAGATTCCGAGTCGCCGGGCAATTTCAATCTGAGAAACCTTCTCGCCCGAGTTCTGAACCGCCATCAATAGGTGAAAAGTGTTGAGACTTACCCCAAGTTTCTTCAGCTTCGGTTCAAGATACGCGGACTGCAATTCATACAGCGCCGCAATGCGGGGAATGATGATTGGATCTGCCACACGATTAGGTTACCGAAAAATCAAGAATCCTCATTGCGTACGCCATGCATCACATGACCCGCCGCGACATCATTCTTGAGTGCGCTCTCAATATGCGCTTCTTGGTCGTCAAAGAAGAAATCGGGATTAAAGGCCGACAGCATCTCACCTTTCTCCACGCCGCCCAAAAAGAAAGCTTCGTCTACTCGAACATTCCAGTTCATCAGCGTTCGAATAGCCCGGTCGTGAGCGGGAGCATTGCGAGCCGTGACGAGCGCGGTGCGGATCCGAATGGGGACATCGCCTCGTTGCATCGAATGTAGAGCCGCAAGGAACGGAGCAAAGGGGCCTGGTTCAAGGGGTTCCTTCCGGTGCTCCTTCTCGTGCTCATGGAATCCGGCTAGACCGGTCTCTTGGAAAACTCGCTCAGCGGAATCTCCAAACAGCACGGCATCACCGTCAAAGGCAATCCTTATCTCATCGGGATTTCCTCCATCCCGAGAAGTTCCTTCAAAGATGCTCGCCGCGGGAACGCCATTGGCCAGGGCCTGGCGGACATCGGTTGCTTCAGCGCTCAGGAAGAGCCCAGCCCGAAATGGTTTCAAATAGGGCCATGGAGATTCGCCTTGAGTAAAGGCGCCACGAGATATCGCAAGCCCATGGGCTTCTGCGCTCTTGAAAACCCGCAATCCAGATACAGGATCATTTCGCGAAAGGACAACGACTTCAACCCGGCTTTGCTCCCCTTCATTCAAGCGCAGGAGTTTCTTAACGAGAGGGAATGCGACGCCAGGAGCGGCTGGCTCATCCAGACGCTCCAACTGGTAGTCACGATAGGCATCCTCCCCTTGTCCCGCGAATATCTGATGGGCATCTTCAAACCCAAATAAGGCACGCGATGAGATGGCGACGACTAGTTTGTCGTCAAGCGAGTAAGCCAAGGGGCCTCAGAGGTGCCGTGAGATTAGGTTGGCAATCACGTCCTTAGGCTGTGCGCCGACCATCCGATCCACTTCCTTTCCGTCCTTGAAAATCAGCAAAGCGGGGATGCTCATGATTCCATACCGGGCGGCAATCTCTCCGGCGGCATCCACATCTACCTTGACGACGTCAGCCTTGCCCTCAAACTCGGTAGCAAGGGCTTCAATAGACGGACCGATCTGCTTGCAGGGGCCGCACCACTCGGCCCAAAAATCAACGAGAACTGGCTTGCTGGAGCCCAAGACGCGAGTGTCGAAACTATCTGATTCAACGGCTAGATTTGTTGCCATGATGGTTCATACGTATACCATGAGTGGGTTGGTGCAATGTGCGCCAAAAGGCTGTAACCGTTGCGGGTCCTTCTTCCGTCATACTGGATGAGATGTTTCGATTTCGAACCTTGGTGGTCAGCGCGCTCGTTGTGAGCGGAGTATTCATCA
>JADLGZ010000097.1 GCA_020849075.1 Fimbriimonadaceae bacterium
GGGCCCGTATTCTTTCCAGGCGCCAGAGGAGGAGAACTATAGATTTGAAAATAACCACCTTATGGGCCTGCTTGCTAGTCTTAGTGAGCGCCGCATTCGCAAACACACATAAAGTTCAATCCGGGGAGAATGATTACACCATAGCCCGGAAGTACGGAATCTCCGTAAGCCAACTTCACAAGGCCAACCCAGCCGTCAATTGGGATAAGCTCCAAGTCGGAAAGAGCCTCAACATCCCGGGGCTTCCAAAGTCAGTTTCCAAGACAAAGCCGGTCTCCACGCCTAAGAGTAATGCCACCCATACGGTGGCAAAGGGCGAGTCCGATTGGTCAATTTCCAAGCGCTACGGCTTGACGGTCGCACAACTCCACGCCATGAATCCAGGCGTGAGTTTTGCACCGCTCAAGCTTGGAGCCAAGCTCAAGGTTCACAAGGTTACTGTAACTCAAGTTTCAAAGCCTGCGACCAAACCAGTCGCCAAGCCAGCGCCAAAACCAGCAGTCAAGCCAGTTGTTGCGAGTGCAGCAGCTTCGGCCAAGACAACAGGTATCACAACGATGAATGCCGAGGTGAAAGGTTCAGGCGTCGCATTGCGTAGCGCCGGAGCCACAACTGCAGGCAAGTTAGCCTCCATGAATAAGGGCAATGTTGGTCAGGTCATTGACCGCCAAGGTAATTGGTACCGCTTGAAGTTTCTCGGAGGGGCAGTCGGTTGGATAAGCGGCGATTACCTAAAGAACACGAGTAAGACTATCACGGCCATTCCAACTGTCGCGAAGGCAAAGCCCGCGGCTAAGTCCCTACCGGTTGCCTACAGCGGGGGCAACGCTACAGCTGCTGGGCGTAATCTGATTGAGACAGCCCTTGCTCAGCAAGGTGTTCGCTACGTATGGGGTGGCACGAGCCGAGGCGGCTTTGACTGCTCTGGTTTTGTCCAGTACGTCTTCCGCCAGCATGGCGTTAGTCTGCCCAGAACTTCACGCGATCAGGCAACGCGTGGAACCGCGATCCCTAGGGGGAGTTTACGAGCTGGAGATTGTATCTTCTTCGTGACTCGCGGTAGAAGTATCAGCCACGTTGGTATCTACATTGGCAACAACAAGTTTGTCCATGCTAGTAGCGGTGGTGGACGAGTTCGAGTGAATGAACTCAAGGGATACTACGCGGAGCGTTATGCCGGTGCTAGGCGAATGAGTTCTAAATTCGTGGGCAGCGAACTAGCCCAATTAGACTTTGACAAGTGGGCGAGCACCATGCCATTTGAGGAAGTTCCGGACGATATTGATCCCGAACCTGACATGGTAGTGAGCGAGAATCGTGGTGCTGACACGGTAGCTCCGTAAATCCGCAGTTCCGTTAGAAGTGAACCAAAGGCAAACAGCTCTCTCATCCGATGAGAGGGCTGTTCCGTTTTACAATAAGAATCAGTTGCTAGGTCTAAGGATAACGCCGACGGGCGTTCCGCTTTGATCTCCCTGTACTAAAATAGCTCCGCTATCGGAGATCGAGACGGCATCAAGCAGGTCCACTCCTGCAGGCAGCAAGTTGATCCTACTACGCAGGTCAACCAATGCGCCGTTGGTATACCAAGCTACCGGTACATGGGGAGACAACTCAGTTTCACTCTGCCATCCAACAACGACTCCTGCGCTGTTAATATCGAGCGCTTCGCCAAAGGTAAAGCCTGGTAGCAGAGGCAAGGCTGTGCGTGTGCTTGAGCCCGCGTCCTTTGTCCGATAGGGACGGCCGTTCTGGTTCTTGCCAACCACGATACCGGCCTCATTCATGCCACGAGCGGTCCCTTCACCTAGGTCGACTAGGTCGGTACCTACACTCATAAAAGCGTGGGTACTGGTAAGTACGGAACCCGTACCGCAAATCTTTCCCGCATTATTAATCCCCGCAATTGATTGGGGCGAAAAATCAGTGAAGTTGGTCAGAGCCGTGTTTCCACCCCCATTATGTCGAAAAGCGGTTGCAACTCCAGTAGCAGGGTATCGAATAACGCCGGTCGAGATACCGTCTGCTGATACGGCGAAGTAGCGTAGATATTCGGTTGTAAGTGTGAAGCCTAGGGCATTCGGTAAGAAGCTCGACTGATTGCCTGACAATCCCACCTGCCCCCCGGTAGTCGAAGAATCATAGCCAACGATATCGCCATCGCCATTAACATCGGCAACGATGTCCTCAGCGGGGCTGAGTTGGTTTGTATATGGCACTACACCTCTGGCCGCTACGGAGCTCATGAATGCGAGCCCATCCGTCTGGCCAATGATACGCTCTTGGGCTCCGGACGACTCTATTTTGGTAACCGACGTTGAGGTTCCAATTGAAAAGCTAGTCGCATCGTATTTTGCGATCTGAACGTCCGATGATCCCCCGCATCCAGCGAGTGCGCCTGCTAAAACGGGCGCCAGTATCCAACTTCTGGGCATCTCGTTAGCTTAGCCTCAAAGCTCTTGCTCTTGCTATCGGGAGCAGCGTACGTAAGGCAAAAAAATGCCCACCTTTCGGTGGGCAACTTCAGGTCTTGTGCTTATCGTCTTCTTATATGTGTCTTTATGATTGCTCGGACACGAACCCTTTTAGTGAGTTCCTACTGCGAGGTAGACGCAACCAGATTCAAATTAGTTCATTGCGCAAAGAAAAAGAATGAGATTCTTTGGAACATGTGCCCGTCTGGAACTACTGAATTTACAGCGAATGGATCAAGAGCCGGCTAACAATCCCCAACAAGGGCAGAGAATGCTTGCGGCAATCGTCTTCACGGATGTCGTAGGGTTTTCTACGTTGGCGGGGATTGATGAAGCTAAGGCCATCCGCCTCTTGGACCGCGACACCACCATCATTCGGGGGATAAGCCAGCAACACGGCGCATCCTTGGTCAAGGGTACCGGCGATGGAGTGCTAATTTGCTTTGGAAGTGCAGTAGCTGCGGTTCAAGCGGCCATCGATATTCAAGCCGCAATCCGGGTCCAGAACGAAAAGCTGGCTGGGTCGGAAGCGCTAAGGCATCGCGTCGGTGTTCACTTGGGTGACGTGATGCTTTTGCCGAACGATGTTATTGGCGACGGCGTGAACATAGCATCCCGGCTACAGCATGAAGCCAAGCCAGGAGGGATTGCGATTAGCGACGCGGTCTACGCTGTCGTCAGGGGCAAGTTACCCTTCAAGGCGACCAATGTTGGTCCGCGAAACCTTAAGCATATTGTAGAGACAGTTAATGTTTGGATGATCCCGCCTCAGGAAGATCCAGCCCCAGTGTCGGCGCCGATCCACCCTCAATCCGTCAAAGGATTCGAGTTAGAGCCGCGTCAAGAAACGAATCCGGCAGGATTGCGGCTCGTGGCGATCGCTTTAGGGATCGGGGCCTGCATCGCCGCCTTAATATTCCTCGCCAAGTTAGTTGAGATCCAGAACTCAAAGCGTGATCTGGTAGCAAAGCCTTCCTCGGAAAAGGCCACTCCCGCTCCTAAGCGCGATGCCGTTCCCAATTCCGATGGCAAAGAGCCGAGTATGGATGGTTCCAGTGCCTCAGCAAGTCCGGCCAACCAAACGCAAGGAGAACCGAGCGCTGGAGGTAACCAGCCAGCTGAGCCGGCGCCGAGTGATGAGGTCACTCGGTTGACCGCCGAATACGAATTCGATAGTGCAGCTAGTATTTTGGACCACCAGAACGATCGAGAGAGGCACGCGACGCGAATTCAGCGCTTGCGCCGGCTTGGCGAGTTTAAGCGTTGGCTGGAAGGAGGTATTGCTGGTTGCACCTATGCACGTCCACTCATGGTACGCGGAGGTGGTGAGGCCTCTGATCGAGACTACGAGCTTTGGACTTCGGATGGTGCAATGCACGTCCGATTGCAGGAGGGCGACGTAAAGGATATTGTTCTGCGTGACATGGAGCCAAGGGAGCTTCTTCGAATGACCGCGGCCATTTTCAAGAAGGAAGGTGCCTCCGCAAATGAGAGAGCCAATATCGGAGCTCGAGCCCGGGACTTTGCCATCGAAATGAAGCTCGGTAAGTTACCGGATGGATTAGAGTAACTACTCTGGCTCGCCGCTTCCTTCCAAAACAAGCCCCTTTGTAGTGGGAAATTGTTCGTACCACAACTGTAGCGCGTCGCGAAGGTGCTTTGCGTAGCGGAAGTGCGCTCCCGTTCCAGTTCGAAGTTCTGCTTCGTAAATGAACTTGTCCGCCGTCGTCGTATGCTCAAACGTGAACTGTGATCCCAGCAGATAGAAATAGGGAAATGCTACGTTGTGTTCCGCCAACAATGCACTCCCTCGGTCTGTCATAGAGGTGCCGAGTGAGTTCAATTCGTGTAGCTCTTCCAGTTGCGCGGGAATCTCCTCGTCTGCCCCATAGAAGCCAAGCCCCTTAGGGGGGCAGTACTTTGAGCCAGTTCGGTGCCGATTCAGGTCGCGAATCTCAGCGATCGCCATCTTTGGCCATGAAACCCGGACCGCCGTGCGCCGGAGATTATCGCCGAAGTAGGCATAACGGTTGTCATGGTGCTTGAGCGAAGGAGCCAAATCGGAGACACCGGTTGGTGGCAACACATCAAGAGACAACTCGGAACTTGGCTCAAACTGTGCCGCCGCCTCCATCTCGTCACCGTGGCCGAGAGCAGTTGAACTCTTAGCGGTCGCATGTTTCAAGAGCCGCGAAGCTGATAATCCAAGCTCGGAGACAATTAAGGAACCTAGATATTGCGCCTCAGGTAGTGGGTGGCTCAACAGCCACTGAGCAAGTTGCACCCAGCCTCGGGCGGACATCACGAGCATCATGTTGGTTCGCAAGGCTACAGGCAGGAAATAGCGAGCCCGATCAAATGCGTAGTTCCGACGCATGCGGGCGACTTGCTTTTGCGCCCTCTCGCTCGGGTCGCTTAATAGGGCACTCGGAATCCGCGTGGCATCGGGGTTCTCCAAGGCAAAGCGGTCCCAAAGATCATAGGCGCGCTCGTAGGCGGCTAGGGCTTGGTCCATCAAAATCGTCCACTCAGACTGGAGATCTGGCGCAATCCCTAACTCTAGCCCATCGGGAAGGTCTGCAGAGCCTAGCTTGAGATACCGTGTACTTGACTCTTGCCCGCCCGCCGTTGGCACTTGCGACCAGACGAGATAGGCTAACCAAATGGTTAATCCGTCAATGAACATGGCTACAGGGGCCATATCAGCTATGGACTGATGCCCGTAGTCAATCATCCGAAAGATGCCATCAACGGACTTGTCAAGATTGTTCGGGTCAATCCTTGACAGAATGGCTTCGAGTCCTTCGTTATTCCGGCTGTAGCGAGCGCCGGTGGCCGCCAGCAGTTCGGGGGTCAATGAAGGCCGTCCTGCGCGTTCTGCTGATTCCGTCGGCCGGATTGAAACATGGGTGACCTTCATGTTGCTACGGTTGTACCCGCCGAACCACGGCCCGCAACTCAGTCATTTCTTCAATTGCATACCGTACACCTTCCCGACCAAAACCTGAGCGCTTGACTCCCCCATAGGGCATAGCATCAAAGCGAAGGCTTGGCACATCGTTTACGATCAGGCTGCCAGAGGGAACAAACTTCAGGAACTGCTCCACAAGTCTTTCATCTTCAGTGAAGACGGCATGCTGAATGCCATAGGGAGACCGTGCTAATTCAACCATCGTTAAGCTGGGCACATCGACACTCTGCAGGTTCAAGACCGGGCCAAAGATTTCCTTGGCAACCACATCGGAACTCGGGTTTGGCGCTTCGATCAGTGTTGGTTGCACAAGGGTATTTTCACGAGTTCCACCAGCTAAGATGGTCCCGCCGGATTCGGCGATCGCGGCCATGATCCTTACCGCCGCACCTTCACTGATCACCGGGCCGCAGATACAGCCTGTGGATCGCGGGTCGGAAGCTCTGATGGCCTGAGTAGCTTCAATCAGCGACTCTCGCAAGGCATCATAGACATCAAAGTGTGCATAGACCGTCTGGGTGGAAATGCAGATCTGGCCAGCGTAAGTGAATGCGCTGGCAGCGATTTTGGGTGCCAGTAGTGATACATCGGCGTCACTGTGGATATAGATGCACGCTGTTCCACCAAGCTCCAGCGTGACTCGTTTGTCCCAGCCCTTCTCCTTCAGGTGCCAACCAACATGCTCCGATCCCGTGAAGGAAATCATCCGTACTCTGGGATCGGTAGCAATCCTTTCAGCAATGTCGGCTTCACAGTGAATTGCATTGAGAACTCCATAGGGCACTCCTGCCTCATGCAGAATCCTCGCCAGCCTTAGGGTGCAGAGGGCCGCTTGCGGCGACCCCTTCAGAATGATCGAGTTTCCCGCGGCCAGAGCCGGCGCGACTTTATGGGCAGCTAAGTTAATTGGCCAGTTAAAAGGCGTAATGCAAAAGACTGGGCCGATGGATTCATGCCGAACCGCCACCTGTGCCCCAAGTGATCGAGGGTCGCTGGAAACATCAATGCTCTCCCATTCACTCTCCTGGAGCCAAGCAGCTGCCAGTTCGAAGGTGAGGATACTGCGATCGATTTCTGCGGCGGCGATATCTACCGGTTTGCCGATCTCAAGCGCCATCAAGTCGCATAGTTCAGCTTTATGCTCGCGTAAGGCAGCGGCGCAAGCAAGGATAATGCCTTGGCGGTCGCTTCGGGACGACCGCGACCATGGCAGGTGCGCCTTTACGGCTGCTTCTATGGCGGCATCGGCCTCTCCCCAAGTGGCTTCCGCCGCTACGCCAACTCTCGCCCCATCAAATGGAGAGTGAACAATGTGCTTGGGGATCGAAGAATCACAAGGGCCACCAAAGAATGTCCCACCGATGAGAAGCTCCTCGTGGAGAATCATGTTTGGATTGAACCCGACACAAGGACAATAATGGGTGTACGATAATGGTTCACTTCGGTGATTTATGTCGTAATGAAAAGGTAAGGCAATGGGTATTCAAAGAAAGGTCATTTGTGCGCTCGATACCAGCAGTGTTCCTGAGGCTGTGGCGACAATTCGTCGCCTTGCGCCCTTTGTAGGGGGATTCAAGGTCGGGCATGCCTTGACGCTCCCGCATGGACTAGGAGTTGTCGAAACCCTGCGGGATGCAGGTGCTCAGCGAATCTTTCTTGACCTCAAGTTCCATGACATCCCGAATTCGGTTGCTCTCGCAGTGAGAGAAGCCACGCGACATGGCGTATGGATGATGACCCTGCATGCAAGCGGTGGGCCCGCAATGATGACCGCCGCGGTGGAAGAGGCCCAAAGTCATAGCGAAGAGTGCCAACCGATCTTACTTGCCGTCAGCGTCCTAACATCCCTTAATCAGCACATTCTTACCGATCACATGGGGACCGATCGGACCATCGTTGAACACATGGCCTATCTGAGCAAACTGGCGGTGGATTGCGGAATGGACGGTGTGGTCTCCAGCCCTGAAGAAGTTAAAGAAATTCGCCGAGCGATCGGGCACGGGGTGATTGTCTCTCCCGGAATTCGTCGGCCTGATCAAAACTTGAACGACCACAGCCGAACCGGGACGGGGCCGCAGGCCCTTGCTGACGGTGCGGACTATCTGGTCATCGGACGCGGTTTGATGGAGAGTCCCGACCCCGAAAAAACGTTAACCGATTACTATCTGTTCGATGCGGCGGGAAGCCACTGAGCTTCCAATCCGACCTACTGAATTGGTACCGCGTTCATGGGCGTGACCTCCCTTGGCGGCGCACTAACGATCCTTATGCGATTTGGCTGAGCGAGGTCATGTGCCAGCAAACTCAGGTTGTGACGGTGATCCCGTACTGGGAACGCTGGATCACACGGTTTCCCACGGTAGCGAGTCTTGCCCAAGCCCCTGAGCAAGAAGTCCTTCAATATTGGGCAGGGTTGGGCTATTATCAGCGCGCCCGCAATCTCCACAGGGCGGCCATGTGGTTCGCCAAGGTTGGATTTCCGACCAGCTACGCAGAGTGGCTCCAAGTGCCCGGGGTTGGAGACTATACAGCTGGAGCCATCGCTTCCATATGCTTCAATCAGCCGACTCCAGCAGTGGACGGTAATGTGCGAAGGGTGTACGCCCGACTCAACGCTCAAGCGAGCGCAAGTGGGGCGCGCACATGGGCCGCTGGGGTCATGGATGCTCAGTGCCCAGGAACTTGGAATCAAGCCCTAATGGAACTGGGGGCCCGAATTTGTAAGCCGCGAAACCCAGACTGCAAGAATTGTCCGGTCGAGAAGTTTTGCTCGGGGAAGTCTAGCCCGGAGAAGTATCCCACACCCACCCCTCAACGAGCTTCCATACTGATCGAGCGTTACGTGGCCCTTTGCCGACGGGAAGGGAAGTGGGCTATGCGCCAAGCCCAGCCGGGCGAGTGGGGGGAAGGCCTTTGGGAGTTCCCGAGCAAAGAAAGTCCGTGGGACGGAGAAGTCGTTGGAGTCGTGCGGCATACGATTACCCATCATCGGATCACGCTGAAGGTACAAATGGCTGACGTAGACACAAGAGTTTGGCAGGCAGCTTTGGATATCCCGCACCTACCCATGGGATCGGCACACCGCCGAATTGCCCAAAACTTTTTGGGAGGATAATCATGGAAAAGTGCTATAATCTGGGTTCGCGCCCGACCAAGGCGCTGAGGACTTCACACACTTGGCCAAAACCACCCAGATCAATCCTGATGAGCAGATCGCGCGCGAGTATGCCGATCGCTTGATTCTCGCCGAACTGACCGAACTGCAAAATGTCGTCAAGCTGAGCGAAATTGCTGACCGACTGAGCAAAGAAGGGCTCGGCCTCGCCGAAGTGCGATCCCTTCTCGCTTCGAATCCACACAAGTTTGCTTACAATGAGCGCCGATGGATGCCCGCTTCGCGGCTCGAGGGTGTTGATAGGCCGTTTGCTGAGCAAATCCGTCTCATCGTTGATCGATTCGGTGGCCCCATGCCCCTTAGTCTCGTCCTCAGTGAGCTAAGCATTTCTCAGCCGGATACCAAAGAAGAAAAGACCCTTCGGGTGATCAAGAATAGCTCCAGTATTGGCCTCAGCGAGGGCAAGAACCTGTTCCTGAAGTCTTGGGTGTTTGCCGCCAGCGATGAGCCGGAAGCCGTGGCCTATGAGCTTCATGGCCTCAAGGTTGAGGATGTAACCGCCTTGGCCACCAAATTAGAAGGCACCGACTTCAAAGACCCGAAGCAGGTTCGGGCCGCATTGGCGAAAGCAGCCCCGGTAAGCGCAAAGCTCTTTGGTGCAGTAGCATTTCGTAGCCTTAACCCGCAGGATGCCCACAGCTTCCTAGAATACGACTGGAAGGAGTTCAACCAACACCTGTTCTCGACCGACGGTTTCGTTTATTCACCGGATGGCATCCTCTATCCAGCAGAACAGGCCAAGAAGTGGCTCAGTACCGCCATCAAGGTGGCCGATAAACTGGCTCCAAGCGTCGAAATTGAAGATGCGGCACCGATTGAAGTGAAGGCTGGCGACGTTGACAAGATGGTCAAGAAGATATTGGCCTCCGAAGCAAGCATCACCGCTACGAAGTTGCTCGAAGAGTTCTACGAGATTACACCGACGATCAAGACCTTCCCCGACGACCTTGCCAACCTAATGGATGCCCTCAAGGCTAAGAAGGAGATTCTTTGGGTGGGAGGCGACCGGTTCAACAAGCCGGGCGTTGTACCCGAGATTGTAGACACGATCAAAGACTTCTTCAGCTTCGTTCAGACCGAGGTCGTGGACGCAGAAGGTGAGTTTGTTGATTGTGAACTGAACGACGATGGGCTTAGTTCAACTTTGCGTAAGTTGCTGAACCACCCGTTGGCGATGGATGTCAACGACGAAGATATTAACGCCGTTCCCAAGCAGGTGCCCGAAACGATCCGCTGTGTTCTCAAGTCGGCCCACCGTGAGTTGGGCACATTCCCTCTTTGTCAGGTACCCATCGGATGGATACCAGAAGAACCCAAGCACCAAGAGATTATCTTGCGTGACAGAGATGGCCGAGAACTACAAGTGTGGGCGAACATTGAAGATCGTCTACTGTTTGGCTTTATTGACTGGTTCTTCGAGCAGCAGGTGGAATCGGGCGCGGTATTTAGCCTCACCAGCACGACGAAACCCAATGTCTTTGACTTTGCTTGGCTCGACCAAACAGACCCCGTCGTGTTCATCACCAGTCAGCGAATGGAAGAACTCCGAGAACTCCAGGGTCGTAGCGAGGGGCTTTCGACATTCGATGTCGTCCGCGAAGTGATGAGCCACTGGCCGAAGGGCGCTGACTTCTTGACGCTCCTTTGGGAGGTCAACGTCGTTCGCCGCGTCAGCCGCCGATTGGTCGCCTCGTTGCTAAGTAGCTACGCCTGCTTCTATCAGCGCTCGGGCTCGCCAGTCTGGCACTACGATTCAAAGAAGGTCGAGCAAGGATTCGACAAGACCAAGCGCAAGTTTGTGCTGAAGCGTTAGTTTGAGGTACATTAGGACGCCCCGAAACCATGGCTAATCTGAGATCAAGCAAGAAAGACATCCGTCGCATCGCTAAGAAGACGGAGAGGAATCGCGCTACGAAGAGTGCGATCAAGACCTATATCAAGAAAGCGAAGACTGCCGAAGTCGAATCCGCTGGCGCGGCCGTTGTTTCGGCGATCAAAGCTCTGGATAAGGCCGTGCAGAATGGCGTGATTCACAAGAACCAAGCCGCACGACGCAAGTCTCGCTTGGTCAAGGCCGTTGGCCCGGTTGAGGCACCGGCAAAGAAGGCGGCAAAGCCAGCCGCGGAGAAGAAGCCAGCAGCCGCCAAGAAGGCTCCGGCCAAGAAGCCAGCCGCTAAGAAAGCTGAGTAGTTAGGAAATTCTGGAATTAGAAGGAGCGCGCTGATATCAGCGCGCTCTTTTTGTATTCGCTACTAGGTCATTTGATTTGGCTCAGGCCACTAACCTGCCCAGTGTCCAGAGATACAAATCGGATGGCCAAGGTGTAGTGGCCGGGGACGACGGGGAATTCGATGCTTAGGCTGCCTTGTTCGAAGCTAGCATGCCCCAAAATCCTGAAGTCACGAGGGCGGGGGCGTTCATGGCGGGAGCGGAGTTTGCAGGCGAGGAACTCGGTGACGACGCCAGGCTGGTTGGCCCGGTCGCCGGTGAATCGAACGAGAGTGGGCGAAACAAACTCGGCCGCGACCCGGACAATATCGCCCTGAAATGCGCTCGTCGGCGGAAGCAAGGGAGGCGATGCGGGCGGCCCATTGACCTGAATGAACTTCGCCGCGAGGGCCGAAAACGCAGTCGAAGGCTGGGCGGTGGTCAGATTGCCAAACACAAATTGATCTTGCGCGTAGGTTTGCCATGCGTGGTATTGGTCGGCATCGAGCTGGCTAAAAGCATGCCCGGCCGCCGCCATGCACGCCCGCCATGCCTGCTGAGCCGAGGTGTTTGGGTCCGATGGGGCAAGGCGTGGACGAACGCTTATTGCTCCATTGGCTTGCCGGACGAAGACGACGCTTCCCGCTCGACCACTCACACCGCCCGTTATGACACTAGGTTTTGTTTTTGCCATAGGGAATTCATCGGCACAAGTCTCAATGATCTTTAGGTTGTGGCATGGGCGTGTCAAGGGCATGGCAAAGGCGTGCCAAGGATTGACCCATGTTAGGCATTTGGCAGCGTATCGGCAGCGACTTGAGAGCATCGGTACTTAACCTTGAGATGAACACAACTCTTAACCTCAGCTTGAACCTGATGACCGCAGTTGACCAAATTTAACAGAAAAGCCGAACCATTTGCCGCCTTTCCGACTTATACTGGTAAGAGTTCTGTGTTTTCACCGATGGCACTGAGTCATATCAATAACCCGCGCAATGTGGGGCCGCTCGAAGGGGCGACCCACTATGGGGTTGCCGGGGTTCCAGGCGATGGGCCCTTTGTGCAGATGTGGTTCATGATCGAGGGAAAGACGATCCGAAAAGGGACTTACAAAACCTATGGATGCCCAACCTCCATTGCTAGCGCGAGCCTCATCGCGGAGTTGGTGACCGGGAAGTCCGTCGAGGCGGCGCTCTCTTTAACCGAGACCGATATCAAGGCGCTCCTTGCTTACGTGCCCGAAGGTAAGGAAGATTGCCCTCCAAGAGTGATCCATGCCGTTCAGAGTGCTTTGGGAGGCTTCTCATGACATTGATGGGAAGCTCTGCTTTGCCCTTCTGCCCTGCGGGTGGTGGATGCTCGTGCGGCCCTTGCGAGGTCTATGTGGGCTTTGGAGTGTGTGTTACGGACTCCGGTCAACTTTCCATTACGCCAGGGACGGATAGCCGATCTCCAGCCGAAGCCCATTGCGATCTGGTGGTTCTTCCGTCAAAGCTGGACTTCGTCACCCACTTGCCAAGTTGCCCCAAGCTCACCATTTTGTAGAAGCCGTCATGATTCGCCCTCCACTCTGGCCCTGGGAAACAACCGCCGAATCTCTCGGTTCGCAGACCGATCCGGTTCTGAACCATCCGCACCACCCCGTCCCAGACCCCGTGACGGGAAACCTTGTCATTGACCCCGAGATCGTTCTTCCGGCGCAGGGTTTTGGGTTGGAGATCAGTCTCTTCTATAACTCAGCCAGTTCGACCAACACGGCCTGGGGCAAGCTGCGGTCAGCCAGTGTTTCCGCCCAATTGCAGATCTCGGGGAGCACCGTGTACCTGCTTCGCGGCGATGGGAAGGCCTATGCCTTCTCCGGCTCTTGGAGCCCTGCTACTCCGTCTTCGATGACTCCGAACGCGGCCATGTATAGCGGCACCCAGCTGGACTGGGACGGAGCGCAGTTCATCGAAACCTTCGCCGATGGCAAGACCATCACCTACGGCAAGGAGTTGGTTGCTGATGTTTGCTATGCGGTCAGCGAGATTGCCGACCCTTCCGGCAATGTCCACACCTACACTTATGACGGCAATAACCTAGAATCCATCGAGGTTCCGGGCGGGAACCGAGTCACCTTCCTTTATGACAGCGGTCACGTGGAGACCATCCAGGATTGGGGCGGTCGCCGCTGGACGATGACCTACGACGGCGATGGGCAGCTCACGCACCTCACGACCCCCACCGGTTGCCAAACCGAGTACCACCAAGCCGGTACGGATGGCCTCATTGAAGCCATCACCGATCCCAGAGGCTACGCAACCAGCTACACCTACGAATCTTCAAACAGAGTCGAGACCGTTTCCCGAGGTTCGGCGGTATGGACGTACACTTACAGCGGCTCAATCGGTGACTTTGGCGGCTCAGAAGTCATGTCGCCCACCGGTGCCATCACCACCTTCCTCTTGGACGCTCAGGTTCGCCTGGGGGCCAAGGTGATGCCGGAAGGCTACCGGGTGACCACCAGCTACGATGCGAACAATAACATCGTTCAAGAGGAGATGCCTTATGGTCTCGTGCGCAATGTCACATTGAATAGCTTCAACCAGCCTCTCACCAGCGCCGATGCTCTTGGGAATGTGACGTCGTTCGTTTATGATGTCAGTAACAATCTCGTCAGTCTGATGAACGCGTTGGGTGAAGTCACGACAATGACCTACGACGGGCAGCGGCGCATGACCAGTCAGATGGACGCCTTGGGTCGGGTGACGACCCATGTCTGGAATGGCAATGGCACGTTGCAAGCCACGGTAGATGGGCGGGGTCTTCGCACCACTTATGCCTATGACACGGTGGGAAACATGGTGAGCACCCTTTACTCGGATGGTTCGGTAGCGACCTA